>JBEBCX010000055.1:0-7798 GCA_041157425.1 Cyanobacteriota bacterium
CTGCAGCAGCGCCGCGATGCCGAGGATGCCGCTGCCGCAACCCAAATCCGCCACCCGCGCGCCCGGCAGGGTCTGCAGCTGCTCGATCGCCTCCAGGCACAGGCGGGTGGTGGGGTGGCTGCCGGTGCCGAAGGCACTGCCCGGGTCCATGCGGATCACCAGGCGATCGGCATGCTCCGGCGGCAGCTCCAGCCAGGCCGGCAGGATCAACAGCCGCTGGCCCACCGGATCGGGCTGCCAGTGCTGCTTCCAGCTCAGGCTCCAATCCTCATCGGCCTGCTCCCGCCAGGCCAGGGGGGCCAGCTCCAGCCCGAAGGTGGCCGCCAGGGGGGCCAGGGCCGCCGGCAGTTGGTTCCGCTCAGCGGCGGGCCAATCGGCGGCGGGCAGCCAGGCCACCAGCTGCCGCTGCTCGGGCGCCTCAGGCCGGTGCTGCAACGCCACCCGATGAATGCCGAGGCCGTTGAGCTTCCAGGTGAGGGAGTCCTCCAGCTCCGGTGGGCAGGGCAGCTCCAGCCGCCACCAGGAGAGCGCCATCAGAGGGTGACGGGGTGCGCCTCCTGGATGCCGTTGATCGCATGGATCGTGGCCAGCAGGCTGGGGGGCAGGGGGTCATCCAGGCTGAGCACCATCACCGCATCGCCGCGCACGATGCGGCGGCCCACCTGCATCGAGGCGATGTTCACGTTGTGCTCGCCCAGCACCGAACCCAGGTGGCCAATGATGCCCGGCATGTCGCGGTGGCGGGTGAACAGCATGTGGCGGCTGGGGGCCACATTCACCGGGAATTCATCGATGGTGGTGATGCGCAGCTCACCGTCGGCGAACACAGCGCCGGTGACGGTGTGGTTGCCGTTGCCCCCCTTGGCGCTCAGCTGCAGCGAACCGCCGGCAAAGTCGCGGGCGGCGTCATCCTTCACCTCCAGCACATGGATGCCGCGCTCCTTGGCCTCGAGCCCGGCGTTCACGTAATTGATCGAATCGCCGAGGGCGGTGGAGAGCAGCCCCTTCAGGGCCGCGATCACCAGGGGCTGGGAGGGGTGGCTGGCGAATTCGCCCTGCAGCCGCACCTCCAGCTCGCTGATCTGGCCACCGGCCAGCTGGCTGAGCAATTGGCCGAGGGTTTCCGCCAGTTGCAGATGGGGCTTGAGCTGCTCCATCACCTCGGCGTTGAGGCCGGGAATGTTCACGGCGCTGCGGGCCGGCAGCCCCAGCAGCACATCGCGGATCTGCTCGGCCACATCGATGGCCACGTTTTCCTGGGCCTCTTCGGTGGAGGCGCCCAGGTGGGGCGTGAGGATCAGGCGCTCGCTCACCCCGCGCAGCGGTGAATCCGCCTCCAGCGGCTCCTTGGCGTACACATCGAGGGCGGCGCCGGCGATCACCCCTTTCTCGACGGCCTCGGCGATGGCGGCCTCATCGATGATGCCGCCGCGGGCACAGTTCACGATGCGGGCGGTGGGCTTCATGGTGCGCAGCAGCTCCGCGTTCACCAGGTTTTCGGTGTCGGGGGTGCGCGGCAGGTGCAGGCTCACGTAGTCGGCCTCGGCGAACAGCGCCGGCAGCTGCATCAGGCGCACCTGCATCTGCTGGGCCCGCTCCGCCGACACGAACGGGTCGTAGGCCATCACATCCATGCCCATGGCCTTGGCCACCCGGGCCACATGGGAGCCGATCTTGCCCAGACCCACCACACCGAGCTTCTTCTTGTAGAGCTCGTTGCCCACATATTTCTTGCGGTCCCAACCGCCGGCCATGGTGCTCACGTGGGCGTGGGGCACATGGCGCGAGAGCGACAGCATCAGCGCCAGGGCATGCTCCGCCGCGGCGATGGTGTTGCCCTCCGGCGAATTCACCACGATCACGCCGCGCTTGGTGGCCGCCGGCACATCAACGTTGTCGACCCCCACACCGGCGCGGCCGATGATGCGCAGCTTGGTGGCCGCTTCGATGATGTCGGCGGTCACGGTGGTGCCCGAGCGGATCATCAGGCCGTCGTAGTCGCCGATGATCTGCTTCAGCTGCTCCGGCGGCAGGCCCGTGCGCACGTCCACCTGGGCCACCTGGGACAGGATGTCGATCCCTGTCTGATCAATGGGATCGGAAACCAGAACCTTTGTCATGACCCGGCGGGTGGGGGCGGCCGGAGGTGAAGTGTAGTGAGGGGCCCTCAGAGGCCCCCAGGGCAAAGCCCCAAAGCGGAGCCTCTAGCGAGGAGAATCGGGGGCCGTGCCGGGTGATCGTGGGTAGCAGCGTGGTGGTGGTGCTGGCGGAGCGCAAGCGGCTGCGGCAGCTGCAGGAGCAACTGGCCGCCCTGACGCCGCCCCCGCAGCGGCTCGTGGCCATCGGCGCCGGCGAAACCGATGTGGCCAGCGTGGCCGAACTCAACCCGGCGCTGACGCGGCAGCTGCGGCAACGGCGCATGGCCACCTGGCTGATCCCCTTCGGCTTCTTCGCCGGCCTCACCTTCACCTTCATCACCGACCTCGACACCTTCGCCTTCGCCGGCCCGATCGGCTCCCACCTGATCGGTGGGCTGCTGGGGTTGGGCTCCGGCTGGATGGGCAGCTTTGCCGCCGCGGCCAGCGTCAGTGCCGAAGGGGACGATCGCGTGCGGGCCCTGCGCAACCGCCTCGAGGAGGGCAACTGGCTGCTGCTGGTGGAAAGCGCCAGCGGCGTGGAGATCCCCTGGACGCGGCTGCAGGAGGCGAAGCCCAAGGCGGTGGTGCGCCTCAGCGAGAGCTGACGGTTGCAATGCTGCCCCGGGATTCCTTGCTGGAGGGCTGCCGAGAGCCCGCGCCGCTGGCGGCGTTGATCGACCTGGCGGAGCAGGCGCT
Source organism: Cyanobacteriota bacterium (assembly GCA_041157425.1). GTDB lineage: Bacteria > Cyanobacteriota > Cyanobacteriia > PCC-6307 > Cyanobiaceae > Vulcanococcus. Next base: position 2,835 of record JBEBCX010000055.1, read on the forward strand.
GCGCACCTGGGAGCCGGTGTGGAGTGGATTCATCGCGGCCGATCTGCTGGAGCTGGCGCAGCAGCGGCTGGGGAGCCTGGCGGAGCTGAAGCTCGATGCCTGGGGCGGCTGGCCCCAGGCGGAGCGGCAACGGCTGCTGCTGCGCCGCCGCGAGCTGGCCGCCGCCGAGGAACCCGGCCACGGCCCGTTGCCACCGCTGCAGGGGCTGGTGGTGAGCGGCAACTTTCTGTTCGACCCGGCGGACGCCAGCGAGATGCGCGCCGGACTGGAGGCGGCGGGGTTGCGGCCGGCCGACCTGGGGGACCTCTGGCTGCGGGGCGACCGGGGCGCCCAGGCGGTGATCACGGCGGAGGCCAGCGCCCGCTGCACGGGGCTCTCGGCCCTGGTGCGCACGGTGGCCGTGGAGCTGGAGCCGGTGCCCCTGGATCAGCTGCAATGGCCCGCCAGCCGCACCCCCCGCCTGCTGACCACGGTGGAGGCCTCCCTGCGGTTGGATGCGGTGGCGTCCGCCGGCCTGGGGGTGTCCCGCAGCCGCATGGCGGAGCAGATCCGTGCCGGCGCCGTGCGGGTGAACTGGCAAACGGTGACCAGTCCCAGCCGTGATGTGCGCCCAGGGGATCGCATCCGCCTGGAGGGGCGCGGTGAGCTGGAGGTGCTGGAGGTTGAGCCCACCAAACGGGAGCGCTGGCGGCTGCAACTGCGGCGCAGCTAAGAGGCCCCCGAGGGCGTGCGGTGTGACTGCTAGGTTGCCCTGGCCGCAAGGCTCTGAGGGCGATTAGCTCAGAGGTAGAGCACTACCTTGACACGGTAGGAGTCACTGGTTCGATTCCAGTATCGCCCACTTGATTGAGGCCGGGGCCCACCCACCGCGACAGCCATGACCGCCGGGGGCACCGCGACACCATCCGCTTCAACACCGGCCACCCTGGTGCTGGGGTTGGGGCGCTCGGGCATGGGCGCCGCCCGGCTGCTGCAGCAACGGCAGGAACCGGTGCTGGTGCTGGAGAGCGGCAACGGCGAGGCCCAGCAGCGCAACGCCGCCCAGCTCCGCCAGGAGGACATTGCCGTGCAGCTGGACACCCCCCTGAGCGCCGCCAGCCTGGACGCCCTGGGCTTCACGCCGCCGCGGGTGGTGGTGAGCCCGGGCATCCGCTGGGACCACCCCCTGCTGCAGGAGCTGCGCCAACGGGGCATCCCCACCGTGGGCGAAATCACCACCGCCTGGGAAGCCACCCGGCCGGTGCCCTGGATCGGCATCACCGGCACCAACGGCAAAACCACGGTGACCCACCTGGTGGCCCATCTGCTGGCGGAGGCCGGCTTGGATGCCCCCATGTGCGGCAACGTCGGCTTCTCCGCCGCGGAACTGGCCCTGCAGCGCTTGACCCCGGGCCAGAGCCTGCCGGCCTGGCTGGTGGTGGAGCTGAGCAGCTACCAGATCGAAGCGGCGCCCCAGCTGGCCCCCCGCATCGGGCTGTGGACCACCCTGACCCCCGATCACCTGGAGCGCCACGGCAGCCTCGACGCCTACCGCGCCATCAAACGCAGCCTGCTGGAGCGCTCAGCGGTGCGGATCCTCAACGCCGATGACCCGGACCTGCGCAGCCGCGCCGCCAGCTGGGACCAGGCCCGTTGGGTGACGGCCCAGCCGCGCCAATGGGCCCGGGAGGCGGGCATCGAGCCCCACCTCTGGATCGAGGCCGATCAGGTGCTGGCGGCCCCCGATGGGGCGCCGCTGCTGGATGCCCGGGCCCTGGCAATGCCCGGCGAGCACAACCGCCAAAACCTGCTGATGGCGGTGGCGGTGGGGCTGGAGCTGGGCCTGGAGCCCGCCGCCATGGAGGCCGCCCTGCGCAGCTTCCCCGGCGTGCCCCATCGCCTGGAGCGCATCCGCAGCCACGACGGCGTGACCTGGTTCAACGACAGCAAAGCCACCAATTACGACGCCGCCGAGGTGGCCCTCAGGGCCCTGGAGGGGCCGCTGGTGGTGTTGGCCGGCGGCGAAGCCAAGCAGGGCGATGCGCAGGGGTGGCTGGCGGGCCTGCGGCGGGAAGCGGCGGCGGTGGTGCTGTTTGGCGCCGCCCAGGGGCACTTTGAGCAGCTGCTCCACGAGGGGGGCTACAGCGGCGCGGTGCACCGCGTGGATGGGCTCGACGGCGCCGTGCCCCTGGCCGCCCAACTGGCCCGCCAGCACCGCTGCCGGGCGGTGCTGCTCTCTCCGGCCTGCGCCAGCTTCGACCAGTACCGCGATTTCGAAGCCCGCGGCGACCACTTCCGCCAGCTGGTGCAACAGCTGTAGCGACGCCAGGCGGGGCTAGCCTCGCCGCCATTGTCCCCAGCACCCGCCGGCTGCAGCGATGGCCCACTGGCTGATGAAGAGTGAACCCGATGTGTACGGGATCGACCATCTTCAGCAGGACGGCACCACCCTCTGGGATGGGATTCGCAACTACCAAGCCCGCAACTTCATGCGGACCATGCAGGTGGGCGATCGGGCGTTCTTCTACCACTCCAATGCCACACCGCCGGGCATCGTGGGGCTGATGGAGGTGGTGGAAACGGGCCTCACCGACCCGAGCCAATTCGACCCCGCCAACAAATACTTCGACCCCAAATCCAAACCGGAAGCACCCCGCTGGGATTGCGTGCGGCTGCGCTACGTGGGCCGGTTTGCGGCGCTGCTCAGCCTCGATGCCCTGCGGGAGCAGTTCAGCGTGGAGGAACTGCCCGTGGTGCGCCAGGGCAACCGGCTCTCGATCCTGCCGGTGCCGGAGGCCAGCGCCGAGCGGCTGCTGGCCCTGCTGGGGCCATGCTGACCACTCCGCTGCAGCCCAGGCGAGCCCTGGGCCGTGGCCTGGCGCTGCTGCGCCAACAGCCGCTGCCGCTGCTGGGCTTCAGCGCCGCCGCCTGGGGCCTGCACGGCCTCGGGTGGGCCCTGGTGGCCGCCGGCGATCGCCTGCCCAGCGCCGTGCTGGGGGCCCTGCTGCGCGGGGTGGGGATCGTGCTCTATGGCGGTGGCCTGCTGTGGCTGGTGGAGGGGCTGAGCCGAGCCGGGCTGGCCCTCGCCGCCGGCCAACGGCCCCACTGGCGTGAGCTCTACCGCTGGCACGGGCGCAGCAGCCGGCGCCTGGCCTGGGGCCTGCTCAACCTGGTGGCCGCGCTGGCCTTCACCGCCCTGGTGGGGTTTGTGGGCTGGTCGCTGGTGGTGTTCCTGCTGCCGGCCCTGAGCCCCCTGCCGGCGCTGCTGGCCGTGCTGGGCTGCGGCGCCGTGGGGCTGAGCCAGGTGTTCAACGCTTGCCTGGTGCTGGAGCGCCAGCTCAGCCCATCCCAGGCTTTCCGCCAGGGGTTCGTGCTGCTGGAGCACCACTGGGCGGGGCTGTTGCAGCTGGTGGCGCTGCTGGCCCTGGCCAGCTCCGTGCCCACCCTGCTGCTGGGTTTTGTGGCGGAAGCGCTGGTGGCCGGCCTGGGGGTGCCGGTCACCGTGGTGGCGGTGGTGGCGGCCTCACCGCTGGTGGCGGTGAGCACCACCTGCGCCTACAGGCAGCTGTTGCCTGAGTTGGCGCCAGACGCGCCGGCGGGCCTCAACCGATCGGATCGCTGAAGCGCTTCTGCTGGGGAAACAGGTTGGCCAGGTAGCAACGGGTGATTTCCCGGGTCTGCACGCCGTTCTGCACCAAGAACCCCGCCAGGGCGGCCTGGAACAGGCGGTATTGATCCCAGTTGGGATGGGCCTCGATGAACCCCTGCATCGACTGCAGCAGGGGCTCAGGCACCTCCGCCTGCATGCTCACCGTGGCCGCCATCTCCATTCGGATCTCCCGTTCACCGAGCACCAGTTCTCCACAGGCCGGCGCCGGGGTCAACCGGGGCCCACACCGGCGCCTCGCAGGGGCTCTCATCGCAAGACTGGAGGCGGGGGAAGGGCTCCGGCGGCGGCGGCGGGCACGGGCATGGCCGGGCTGCCAAGGCGGCCGGCCGCTGTCAACGGGAAAGGGGCGACGGGGGCGGTTCTCCCCAGGCTCCAGCCCCGACGGGCGCGGGCGACCCACAGCCTGTGGAAAACCCGTGCAAAACCCTGGGGAGAGGGTTGAGGCCGTTGGGAGAACGGCGGTGATCAGCAGTGCTGATCAGCGGCACAATCTCGCCAGCAATCTCACCCACACCCCATGCCCGTTGCTACGCCCGTGGCCCAGCCCATCGCCCTGCTGGGCACCGGCCTGCTCGGCGCCGCCATCGCCACCCGGCTGTTGCAGCAAGGGGAGCAGCTGTGGGTGTGGAACCGCACCCCCGGCCGCTGCGCATCCCTGCTGGAGCTGGGTGCCAGGGGGGCCAGCGAGGCGGCGGCGGCGGTGGCACCGGCCCAGTGGGTGATCACCGTGCTCAGCGATGGGCCGAGCACCGAGGCGGTGCTGCAGGGGCTGGGGCCCGCCCTGGCGGGCAAAGGCGTGATCCAGATCGGCACCATCGGCCCCGACGAAAGCCAGGCCCTGGCCTCAGCGGTGCAGGGCTGGGGCGGCCGCTACCTGGAGGCACCGGTGCTCGGCAGCCGGCCGGAGGCCCTCGCGGGGCAATTGCAGCTGATGGCGGGCGGCAGCAGCGAGCTGGTGGCCGAAGCGATGCCCCTGCTGCGCCACCTGGCCACCGCCCCGGTGCATGTGGGCCCCGTGGGCAGTGCCATGGCCACCAAGCTGGCCCTCAACCAACTGATCGCCAGCCTCACCCACAGCTTCAGCCTGTCGCTGCACCTGGTGCAGCGCAGTGGGGTGCCGGTGGAGACCTTCATGGCGCTGCTGCGCGGCAGCGCCCTGCATGCCCCCACCTTCGACAAGAAGCTCGACCGGGAGCTCCAGCGCCACTACGGCGACCCCAACTTCCCCACCGCCCACCTGCGCAAGGATCTGGCCCTGTTTGAGGCGGCGGCGCAGCGGGCCGGCCTCAACGCCAGCGGGCTCGCGGGGCTGCTG
>JBEBCX010000056.1:0-10776 GCA_041157425.1 Cyanobacteriota bacterium
CGGCGTGGGGGGCAGCGGCGTGGGCGGTCCGGCTTCGGGGGCTGGGGTGCTGCCCGGTGCCGGCGCTGGTCGCCCAGGAGTCGGCCGTTGATGCCGCCTGCCCTGCGCCCAACCGCCGCGGCTGTGGCCGTGCTGATGGCTTGCGTGTCGATGGCCGGTTGCCTCTCCCGAGCCCCGCAGCGCAGCGCCGAACGGCTCACCCGCCGCGATGCCCCAGCCGACCGACAGGTTGTGGTGCGCCCCGAGCGGCGGCTCACCCAGGCACGGCGCGACGAACGCCGGCGCGCCGCACAGCCTTGGCTGTCCAATTGGTAGCCAATGCTGCCCGGCTTGATGCAGAAACTGAAAAGCCAGGGTCTGTAGATTATGTAGATTATATTTTGTGGGAAGATAAATGCAGTTGATCTAATCGGAGTGGTCGTTTCGCCCCACGCCCTCTCCTGCTTCGATCTGTTGATCTGGCTGCGTACGGGCCAGGAGGCGGCGGCACGGCTGGCCACCAGCCAATCCTCCGTGAGCCGCAAGGTGAGCGATGTGGCCCGTGCCTTTGGGGTGCAGCCGCGCAAGAGCGACGGCGAGTGGTTGCTGGAGGGGGATCCCACCCTGCTCAACCTGGAGCGGCAGGTGCATCAGCGCTTCCGCTGGGAGCGGGGGTTGCCCCTGCGGATTGAAGCCCAGTACTACTCAGGCCCCCTGTTCTGCCAAGGCCTTTCCGACGATTGGATCCGCGGCAACTTCGATTTCCTCGAGGTGGGCACCCCCCTGCGCCACCTGCGCGACGGGGTGATCGATGCCTGGATCGCCACCTACCCGGATCTGCCGGCCGACGACGATCCCGATTTCGCCTGCTTCCACCTCATCCGTTATCCCCTGGGCCTGGCGGCGCCCGAAGGCCATCCCCTGCTGGCCTTGGGGGGGGGCATCCGCCTGCAGGATGTCGATCCCTACCCCACCGTGGCCCTCGACGATGGGGCTTACCCCAAGGTGCAGGCGGCCTTGGAAGCCCTCAACCTCTGGAACCGTTCGCTCCAGCGCGGCACCCGCGTGTCGTTGCAGATGACAGCGGCCTCTCTGAGCGATCCCTTGGCCTTGTCACCCGCCAGCCTGTTCAACTGCCATTTGCTCCCCGGCAGCTGGCGGTTGCTGCCCCTGAAGCTGGGCCTGGTCTCCGGAGACAGCCTGATTGTGCGGCGCGAGTACGCCAGCCATCCGCGGCTGGAGCCGCTGCTGGCGCACCTGCGCCAGACGGCCGTGCAGCTGGCGGAGCGCCACGGGGAGGTGGAACTGGCTTGAGGCCAGCTCCCTCCCGGAGACACTCTGTGGTTTTGGGGGAGCGAGCCTGCGGGTCAGCCAGCCTGATGGCATGGAACAGCCGAACCCTGCCGGTCCCTACCGGGTGCGCACCCTCACCCATGGCGAGCAGCTGCTGGATCGGGAGGTGTCGGGGCCGCGTTTCAGCTGTCTAGAGGCGGCCCACCGTTATGCCGGCACGCTGGTCAACCACGACCACCTCAGCGTGATCGTGGAGAAGCTGGCCCCTGGGGGCTGTTGGTTGCCGTTGGTGAGTTAGGGCTGAGCCGAGGCTCAGGCCGCCTCACCAGCGGGATCCGCCGCCACCCTGGCTGCGACCACCACCGGTGGGGCGGGGTTCGGCTTTGTTGACGCGGATGCTGCGGCCCATCCATTCGACGTTCTGAAGATCGTCGATGGCTTTGGCCTCCTCGGCATCGCTGGACATCTCCACAAAGGCAAAGCCCCGCTTGCGGCCGGTTTCGCGGTCGAGGGGCAGGCTGCACTTGCGCACGGTGCCGTACTCACCAAACAGGTGTTGCACGTCCTCGGCTTCGGCATCGAAGGCGAGGTTGCCGACGTAAATGGTCATGTATTCAAGGCAATGAATCTGTATCCGATTCTTCGAATGATCCTGAGAACGTTCCTGGCCGAAGTGGAGAAATCCTTGGAACTCGCCCCGATGGGAAGAAACCCGCTGAAGAGTGATCGTTGAATCACCTTCACCGTAGGCCAACGCCGGGCATGGCTTTGCCCATTGGCCCATAAAAAAGCCCCGCAACTGCGAAGCTCGGGTCTCTCAGGGTCGCCGGACAGGAGCCTCGGGCGACCACCCCCATGCTCCTCTGCTCAGGGGCATCGGCATCCAACCCACGCAGTTCATCCAGCTGAAGCAGCCCCTCCTTCACCAGGCTGGCGAACACAAACAGGATTCCGTCGAGGCGAAAGGCAAAGCGCCCCTCGATGGTGTGGCGCTCAATGCTCAGAAAATCGTGGAATTGCCAGATCGATTCGGGGGAGTTGAGCGCATTGGCCCGGGTGCGCAGGGTGACGATCAGCTGATCGATCGCCCGGCCGTGGGCCTGCTCAAAGGCGCGCTCAGCGATGGCTTGTTCGGTCGCCGTCCACCCTTCCACCGCCTGTTGCGCCATGGCCATCCGGCTGTTGTGTTCGACGCTACTCGCGCTGTTCGGTTCGCGCGAGCGCCCGGCGTTGATGCCGCAGGGCGGGCAAGGCAAACCAGGCCAGGTCTGGCCGGTCGTGATGCTCCCGGTGGTAGCCGAAGTGGTAGCAGGCCAGCAGCGACAGCCAGGCCGGCCAATCCAGGCTGATGGGGGTGCCGGCAGCGGCGCCGGGGGCACGCTGGCTGCGGTGCGGCAGATAGGTGCCGAACACAAACAGCTGCAGTGAACTCAACAGCAGCGGCGCACTGCAAAACAGCAGCAGATTCAGCCAGGCGCTGGGGTTGGCGGGCAAGGCCAGCAGCACCAGCAGGCCCCAGGCGGTGAGCAGGCGGGCCATTTGCCCGGGGTTCAGGTATCCCGCCATGAAGCGCAGGTACCAGCGGCCCGCACCGGCGGCGGGGTTGGGGTGGAAATCGGGGTCGGCGCTGGTGGCGGTGTGGCGGTGGTGGCGTTGGTGCTTGCGGCGGCAGCTCCCGTAGGCCAAGCCCGCATACAACCCAAGGGCGGCGAGCCCGAGCCCATGGTTGGTGCGGGGGTGGTGGGGGAGCAGCACACCGTGCATGGCGTCGTGCCCGACGATGAACAGGCCGGTCTGCAGCAGTGTGCGCAGCAGCACCACCGCCACGACTCCCCACCACGGCCACGGGGCCAGATCAACCGCCATCAAGCTGACGGTGGAGGCCCCCCAACCCAACAGCAGCGCCAAGGCCAGGCCTAGGCCTGGGGAGTTGGTCAACGGGCGAATTTGAGCAGCTCGGCCGGGGAGGCAAGCAGGTCGATGGCCACGAAGTAGATCTTGCCTTCGGGGTTGAGCAGGAAGCGCCAGGCCACGTTCATGCCGATGCCGGCACCAAACCAGGGGGTTTGCACCTTGCCGGTGACCTTGATCTGCGTGAAGTCGCCCTCGGTGGGCTCGGCGTAGCCGCGTTCGGGCAGCAGCCGCAGGTTCTGGCAGTCCTCACGGAAGAAGCGCAGGATCGCTTCGGTGCCCACGATCGGCTTTTGGAACGGCGGCTGCAGGGCCCCATCGGGCAGGAACAGCTGGATCAGGTTGTCGAAGTCGTTGGCGTTCAGCAGATCCATGTAGCTGGTCACCGTGGGATTGATCACCCCTTCGATGAACACCTTTTTGCGCTGCTCTTCCGGGGTGGGTGGGGTCACCGGCTCCATCACCCGCTGGCCTTCGCCCTTGGCGGGATCGAAGCCCATGTCCACCACAAAATTGCGCAGCAACGTGATCTGCTGGCCCTGCTCCACCTCTTGCACGGAGCGCAGCACGGCGGAGGCGTTGGCGGAGAGCTGATACCCCTCGGGGATCGGGGCCACCAGGCCGGCGGCCATCCACTGCCCCAGCTGGTACCAGAAGCCCAGCTTGATGTTCACCGACCAGTTGGAGTACGAGCGGCCGATGGGGGTGTCGGCGCGGTTGGCCAGGTCGCACATCACCTGGCTCTGTTGGGTGAAGTCCATCCCCTTGATTTCATTGAGGACGCCTTCGGCGAACTGCATCCGGGCGGCGGCCGGAGCGGCGATGGTGATGGTGCGCCCCATCTCGAGGTAGGCGTACCAAATGAGGGCGAGTTGATCTTCGGCGCTCAGCAGCTTGAAGCGAGCCGTGATCGCCGGAACCACATCGGCGGAGCGGGTCTCCGGAAAGATTTGGGAGGCCCTGTCGAGGGTGAACATGCGAGCCAATCCCAAATGTTAAGGAGTTTTACAATCTTAACACAGGCCTGGTGATTGAGGCAGCAAAAGCTGTTTTGCGGCGGTGCCGCTGCGCCCTGGTGCTGCTCAGGGGTGCCGCTCAGGGCTGCTCCCACACCCCCATTCGCTCAAGCCAGGCCTCCGATTGCTCGGGGCTCCAGCCGTGTTCAGCCTCGAGCACGTCGGCGATGGTGATCATCACGTCGAACGGGGTGCCGCCATAGCCGCCGGCTTGGCGGGCCTGCTGCCGCAGGGCCTGGCCCAGATGGAGCAGGTCGAGTTCCTCCAGCCATTGCCCCTGCTCAAAGGCCAACAGGCGGTGCAGGTTCGGGGAGCAATCCAATGGTGTGTGCGCAACTGCCCAAGGGTTCCGAGCTGCGCTCTGGGGCCGTGCAGGCCGCCTCCGCTCGCGCCGGTGTTGCCCCCCGGGCCGCGCTACAACGCGGTGGCTGCCTGGCAAGTGCCGATGTCTGTTGCTGCTCCGCCGGCCCTGCTGCGGCTGTTGCATGGCCTCACCGCCGCGCTGTTGCCCCTGGCCTGGCTGAGCGGATGGGTGGTGTACAGCCTCTACGACGGCCGTTGGGGCCGGCTGCCGCAGCCCATCTCCGCCGACTGGATCGACATCCACGGCAGCATCGGCGTGGCCCTCTGGCCGGTGGCCCTGCTGTTTGTGGGCTATGCGCTCACGGCCGGCCGCTGGCGGCTGCGCCGCGCCGCCAATGCCCTGCCGCTGCTGGCCCTGGTGTTGGCGGTGGGCAGCGGCAAGCTGATGCAGGAAGACTGGCTGCGTGATGGCCAACTGCATCACCTGGCCTACAGCCTGCATCTGCTCGCCTGGCTGTTGATCGCCCTGGCGGTGCCCCTGCACCTGCTGGCCCTCTGGCGCCGTGGCGGCCCGGCCCTGCTGGCCTCGATGCTGCGCTGGCGTTAGAGCGCGCTCGGCGGCAGTGGCGCCGGCCGATGCCCGCAGGCGCGGCGGCACTCCAGCCAGGTGGCCAGTGGCACCTTCAGCTGATGGGCGATCTGCTGGTCGCTGAGGCCCTGCGCCCGGCCCCGGCGTGAGCGGATCCATAGCTCCCGCAGGCTGTGGCTGATGCGCAGCAGGAAGCCGGTGTCGCGCAGGTGGTGCAGCAGCTCCCCCTTCACCTTGGCCACCAGGTAGGTGGAGGGGCGGTGGCCGCGGCGGGCGTCAAAGCCGATCGCCCCTTTGCAGAGGCCCTCGTAGGCGGGGCTGAGCAGCTCCTCCACTGGCATGGCCCAGCAGCGGGCAAAACGCCGCGCCTGCTGGTGGGCCAGCCCCAGGTGCTGGCAGGCGAAGGCCCGTTGCTGGGCGGTCATTGGGCGGCGAGGAGGCCGGGGTTTGGGCATGGCAGCGGTGGCAACGAGCTCCGTGCTAACTGCGGCCTGGCGCCCCTGTCAGGGGGAAAAGAGCCTGAAGATCTGCCGCCGCTGCCACCCTGCGCCCCGGCTGAGATCGCCTGCAGCGGAAGGGCTCGGCCACGGCCGTGGCCGGGGGGACGCCACGCCCGTGGCCGGCGCCTGCCCACGGCCGTGGCGGGCCTTGGGCCACGCCGGTGGGCGGGAATGGGCGGCCCGGGCGGGCCACAACCGCAGCAGTGACCCTGTTCCCCCCATGGCCCCGGCCGTGTTGCTCACCCACCACCACCGCCAGGCGATGCGCCATGCCGCCGCCCGCGGTTTCTGGATGCCCCTGGCCCTGGAGCCAGCGCAGCTGCCGCAGCTGCACTACCTCACCGCCCTCAGCCCCGGGCAGGCCTGCATCAGCGCGCTGCTGGAGATCACCGCCTTTGAACCCTGGCGTGTGCCAGGGATTGGCGAGCTGTGGTTGCCGTTTGTGGGCCAACGGCTCTGCTTGCCGCGCCCCCTGCCCCTCGGGCCCCAGGCGCGGCTGCGCGGATGGCTGCCGAAGCACCGTGACGATTGGGCGGTGGTGCCATGGCTGGCGCTGCTGGCGGCGCAGCAGCTCAGTGATCTGGCGCCTCAGCGCTGAGGCGCGATGAGATCCGGCGGCCGCAGCAGCCCCTGCTCCAGGGCCCAGGCCAGCAGCCCCCGCTGGTCGGCCACGCCGGCCTTGCGGTAGAGGTGGCTGCGCTGGCGGCGCACCGTGTCGCAGCGCACCTGCCGCAGGGCCGCGATCTCCGCGCTGCTGCGGCCCCGGGCCAGGGCCAGCAACAGCTCCCGCTCGGCCGTGCTCAGTTGGCCCCTGGGGTGATGCTCCCCACGGCGCAGGCGCCGGTCAAACGCTGGATCAATGCAGGGGCGCCCCGCGATCAGATCCAGCACCGCCTGCAGCCCCAGGCCGCTGCCGCCGCTCTCCAGGCTGAGCAGCGCGTCGGCCCCCCGCATCCACAGCTGCTGCAGCCGGGTGGTGGCCACGGCCCGGGGCAGGTAGACCAGCCCCCGCACCCGTTCGATGCCGGGCTGGCAGCGCAGCTGCTCCAACAGCTGATCGGCACCGCCATCGGGGAGGTTGTCGTCGGCGATCAGCAACAGCTGGCGGCAGTCACCGGGCAGCTGGGCCAGCAGTTCGGCGATCGCGTGGCTCACCAGGGCCTGCTCCAACAGCAGGGTGGAAATCACTTCCACCTGGGCGTTGGTGCTGCAGACGGCGATCGTCCAGCCCTGGCAGGCCTCCAGCACCTGGCGGTGCAGCGGTTGGTGGTGGCCGTAGAGGCGCGCGGGCGTCATCGCCTCAGCGGGTTGTTTGCTCCGCCGCCAGGATCGTTTCGAGCACCGCGCCGCTGTAGCCCGAGACGATTCGGTAATCGTGGCCATTCAGCAGTGATTTGGCCCGTGCCGTTTTGTGGGCCTGCCAACTGGCATGGCGCACGATTTCGTCCACCCAGCTGTCGGTGCTGGTGTCGTAGCGCTGAATGATGATCATGGTTCTTCTCTGCCTGGCTGGCTGAATCGTCCCGGTTGGCATCAACAACGCCAACAAATTGCAGATCGCGTTCGGGATTGCTGGCCCCCCACAGCTGCCGCCGTTGCCCTTGAAGCTGTGTTGCGATTGGGATGACAGCCCCGCCGCAGCTCCACAAGCTGAATCTCCGGCACGGATCAGCGCAGATGCACACCCCGCGGCTCTACCGCCTGATCGACGGCTGCTGCGAGCCCCACCGCCCCCTCGATGCGCTCTACGCCAGCATCGAGGAGGCCATGGCCGATGCGGTGGAGTGGCTGGAGCAGGGCTGGTGCGACGCGGGCCTGGATTCCCTGCTGGCGCAAATCGGTGTGGAGGTGTGCGCCTCCAACGGCGACTGGCGCACCTGCCGCCTGCCGATGCCGCTGCTCACGCCGCTGCTCTGCCCCCTGCCGGCGGCCCTCAGCTGAGCTCCAGCCACCAGCCGCTGCCGGGCCCCTCCACCATCCAGCGCCGGCCCCAGTTGCGCTCGGAGTAGCGCAGGCTGCGGCCGCTGCCCGGGGCGGTGCGGCTGTAGCCGCCGGCCAGCAGGTTGGCGTCGCCGTTGGGGTCGTGCATCAGCAGGGCGCCGGCGGCCGGATCCACCCCGATCACCAGGCTCCAGTGGCCGCCGCCGCGGGGGGCGTGCACCGGCCCGTGGTGCAACCAGCCCACCGGGCAGGGGATGCCGCGCTGCAGCTGGGCGATCAACTGCTCGATGCGGCCGTCCTGGCGGAAGCGGGCGGCGATGCCCAGGCCCGCCAGCGCGGCCACCTGGGCATGGGGATCGGTGCTGTCGCCGTGGCGTTGCACCAGGGCCAGATAGCGGTCGTCGGCCTGGCCGGGGCCCGCTAGGCAGCCCGGCCGCAGAAAGGCGGCGGCCATGGCGCAGCTGGAGGAGAAGCACATGCGCGGCCCCTGGGTGGTGGCGCTGTCGTTCTGGCTGAAGTAGGGCACCGCCAGGGCCAGGGGGGCGGAAGGGGTCACCGTCATCGGTGCAAGGCAAACAACGCCCAAGGGTTCCGGGGGCAGGGGCCGGAACCCTTGGGCGTTGTTGCGGCCCAAAGCCATGGAGTCGAAGCGGTTGGTGGTGTGGATCTCGGCCGGGATCCTGGTGTTTCAAGGCGGTGCGCTGGCGGTGGATCTGTTCAATTGCATGACCGTGACCTGGCTGCTCCTGCAGCGCCGCGGCGTGGCGGAACTGGAGCAACCCTTCTGCAGCCGCCCCCAAGGGCGCATCGATGCGGCGGTGGCCCAGGGCTTGAGTGTGTTGGCCGGTTTGGCCCTGGGCAGTTCGGCCGTGGGACAGGGCCGTGATCGCCTCTGAGCAGACGCATCGGGGCTGCACGTCCGCTCCACGCGCTCGGGGGCTCCTTAGGGTGCGGATCGGCCTGGCCCTTGAGGCATCCGTTGGGTTTCTGCCTCACCTGCGTGCACTTCAAGCACCCGATCGGCCCGCAGGGGCACTGTGAGGTGTGGCAAAAGGCGATGACGGCGGCGGAAGCCTCCATCCATCGCTGCGATCTCTGGCAGGCCCGGCGGCCGGCGGCCAAGCCTTCAGACCCACGCCCTTCCGCCTGAGGAGGGAATCCCTACCGCCTGGCCGGCGCCGCGGACCGCTGCCGGCGCCTTCAATCCAAACAGGACAGAAGGCGCGTTTCATTTCCACTCCTCCGCTGGTGCTGGTGCATGGGCTGCTGGACACCCCAGCGGTGTTCAACCGCCTGCGGCAGACGCTGGGGGGGCGTGCCCCTGATCTGCTGATCCCAGCCCTGCCGCTGCGGATGGGCCTCACCCCGGTGGCGGCGGCGGCCGAGCAGCTGGGCCGGCAGATCGAGGCGACCTATCCCGGATCCACCCCCCTCGACCTGCTGGGGTTCTCCATCGGCGGTGTGATTGCGCGCACCTGGATTCAGCAGCTGGGGGGACACCGGCGGACCCGCCGTTTCGTCAGCCTGGGCAGCCCCCAGCAGGGCACGCTCACGGCCCGGCCCTGGTCGAGTCGGCTGTTTCGCGGCTTGGCCGATCTGAAGCGGGGCAGTGCCCTGCTCACCGCGCTGAACAGCAACCTCGACACCCTCGCCAGCGTGGAGTGCCACAGCTTCTATTCCGCCCTCGATCTGGCGGTGCTGCCCGGATGGCGGGCGGTGCTGCCGGTGGGGGCGCGCACAGCCCTGCCGGTGGCCACCCATCCCCAGTTGCTCCGGGATGCGGCGGCCCTGGGGCCCATTGCCCGAGAACTGCTGCGGTGTTGAGGCACCACGGCGTCCAGGTGGCTGCTGATCCATAGGGTTTGGCCACGGTGGCCACGGGCTCCCATGGGTTGGGTCGGTGTCTCCGTGGTGGTGCGATGGCTGCTGGGATGGCTCCTGGCCCTGCACCTCACGCCCTTGCCCCAGGGGATGGTGCGCCGCCGCCCGCGGGTGTCGGTGCTGATTCCCGCCCGCAACGAGGAGGCCACGCTGCCCCATCTCTTGGCCGCCCTGGCCTGCCAATCCCTGCGGCCCCTGGAGGTGATCGTGATCGACGACCACTCCCGCGATCGCACGGCGGCCATCGCCCAGGCGGCGGCGGCCACCTTGCCGCCCGCCGCCCCTGGCGCCGGGGTGGTGCGGCAAAACCTGGGCCCTCCACCACGGCGTTAAGGCCAGCCATGGCGAGGTGCTCGTGTTTCTCGACGCCGACACCGAGCCGCAGCCGGCCTTTCTGCACAACCTGGTGGCGGCGCTGCAGGCCCAGGGGGGGCTGGTGTCGGTGCAGCCCTACCACCGCACCGAGCGGCCCTACGAGCAGTTGTCGCTGCTGTTCAACCTGGTGGGCTTGCTGGCGGTGCCGCTTGGGCCCGGCTCCGGGGTGGCCTTTGGCCCGGCCATGGCCACCAGCCGCGGCGACTACGACCGCAGCGGCGGCCATGCCGCCGTGGCCGACAAGGTGGTGGAGGACTGGTTCCTGGCCCACCGCTATGAGCAGAGCGGCCTGCCGGTGAGCGCCTACATCGGCGATGGCCAGATCGCCTACCGCATGTATCCCGGCGGCCTGTGGGACCTGGTGGTGGGTTTCGACAAGAACTTCGCCACCGCAGCGGCGGAGGTGCACTGGCCCTGGATGCTGGCGGTGGTGTTGTGGTTGTCGGGGCTGTTCTGGGCGGCCTGGTGTTTGCCGGCGGCGCTGTTCGGTTGGCCCCTGCTGGGGGATCGCTCCCTGTGGATCAATGGGCTGATCTATGGGGCCTTTGCCCTGCAGTTGTGGGGGCTCACCCGGCGGGTGGGGCGCTTCCACTGGATCGTGCCCGTGTTTCCACTGCCGGTGCTGTTTTTCCTGGCGGTGTTTGTGCTGGCGATCCTCAACCTGGAACGGGGCCAGGTGCAGTGGAAGGGGCGCCGCGTGAGCACCCGTTGATGGTGTCCGGTGCGGCGGCGGTGGCGGTGTTCAGCTGCGCGGGCCTGTGGGTCGGTGGCTCGCTGCTGGTGGGGGCGTTGGCCAACCGGCTGCCGCTGGCCTGGTTGCTGGCGATCTCCAGCCCTCCGCGGCAGGAGGGCTCCCGCCGGCGGCTGCAGGCCTATGAGCGCCAGGGCCGCATCCGCCGATGGAAGGCCTGGATCCCCGATGCCGGGGCTGCCCTGCCGGGGGGGATCCGCAAGGGGAGCCTGGTGCGGCGCGATGCCGAGGCCCTGC
>JBEBCX010000057.1:0-7707 GCA_041157425.1 Cyanobacteriota bacterium
CGTCGAGCTCATCGAGCACCCGCTGGCCGGCCCAGCTGGCCAGAAACTGCTGGGTGAAGGAGCGATCGGTCACCAGGGGGGCCCGCAGCACCCGCAGCAGCTGGGCACGGCCTGGGGCATCAAGCAGGTTGAGCCAGGCGGCCAATTCACCGCTGCTGCGGCCGGGGTCGCGGCTCCAGGCCTCCAGTTCCGCCAGATCAATCGGCAGCGCCAGCCCCTCGATGCGCACCTCCAGCTGCTCGGCGGCGGGGCCTGGCGGCGGGGCGCCCCCCAGCAGCAGAGCGGCGGCCAGCAGACTGCCCAGCACAGACCGCACCCGGCGCCGGCACGTTGACGCAACCTCAATCGCTGGCAATGGGGCGGCGCTGGTGGCTCCAGTTTCCCGCGGCGCTACGGCAGTTGACCAGCGTGCGGCTGGTGGCCTGTTTCGGCGCCGGGGGCATCCTCTACCTCACCCCCCTGGTGTTCCACCGGGCGGGGCTCAGTGCCTCCCAGGTGGGGATGGGGCTGGCGCTGGCGGCCCTGGCGGGAACCCTGGGGCGCTTCGCCAGCGGAGCCCTGCTCGATCGGGGCCGCACCTGCGGCCTGCCGGTGCTGCTGGCGGCGGCCTGCGGCATCGGTGGTGATGCGCTGCTGCTGGGGGCCCAGCAGATGGAGGGCTATGGCCTCGGGCAGGTGCTGATCGGCCTGGCGGGGGGCTTCTACTGGCCCGCCGTGGAGCTGGCGGTGCCCCTCTGCGCCGCCCCCGAACCCTCGGCCCGGGGGTTTGCCCTGGTGCGCAGCGCCGACGCCGCCGGAGTGGCGGCGGGCACGCTCACGGGGGCCCTGCTGGCCCAAGCGGGGCTGCTGCGGGGCATCTACCTGGTGGACATGGCGGCGGTGCTGCTGCTGGCGGGCCTGATCTGGCGGCACCCGTTGCCGCGGGCGCCCCGCGCGGTGCCACGCCCCCCGGAGGAGGCACGTCAGCCGGTGTGGGGTTGGCTGAGGCCGCTGCTGCCCCTGCTGATGCTCTCGGTGGTGGCCACGGCCATCCCGGTGCTGATGCAGGTGGCCTTGCCCCTGGATCTGGTGCGGGGCGGCCTGGAGCGCGACGCCCAGCCGGAAGCGATCAGCGCCCTGTTGATCGGCCTGCAGCTGGGGCTGCTGCTGCTGCTGCAATGGCCCGTGGGGCAAGCGCTGGCGCGGCGCCCCGTGGCCCAGGGGCTAGGGATCGGCCTGGTGTGCTTCAGCCTCGGCACCGGGCTGCTGGCCCTCTCCGCCCTCAGCGAGGCGGGGTTGGGGGTGGTGCTGCTGGCGCTGTTCCCCCTGGCCCTGGGGGAGGCCGCCTTCCTGCCCATCGCCACCGAGGCGGTGGTGGAGCTCACCCCCAGCGGCCATGGCGGCCTGGCCATGGCGCTGTTTTCGCAATGCTTTGCCCTCAGTGCCCTGGTGGCCCCAGTGGTGACCGGGGTGTTGCTGGACAGCCAGCGCCACGGGGTGGTGCTGTGGCTGCTGACGAGCCTGAGCTGCGCGGCCTGCCTGCTGCTGCTGCCGGCGATCAGCCGCCGCGCCCACAGGGCCTAGCTGGCGGCCTCCTCGGACGCCGCGGCCTTGGCCGCCTGGCGGGCCACCCAGGCCTCATGGGGCAGGGGCTCGGTGCCGTACTCCCAATCGTCGTAGTCGGGGTCGTTGCGGATCTTCTGGTGCAGCTGTTTCTGCACGTCAAAATCGTGCTGCTGCGGGGCATCCCCGGGGGCACCGGCGGGCTGCTGAGCCGTCATCGACCGCGTGTTGCTGGGGCCATTGTGGCTCACCTGAGCCCCAACAACAGCCGAACGGCCAAGGTGCCGCGTCAAGGTGACCCCTTGCTAGTGGGCCGCAGAGATCTCCACCTGTGTGGGGAAAGGAATCACAATGCCTTCTGCGGTGAAACAGGCAAGCAGATCTTTGTTGAGCCGATCAATCGTGTCCTGAAACAGAGAGAGGCTGCTGTGATTGGCGTGGAGACGAAAGGCTATGTCGTAGCTGAAGTCAGAGATTCGCATCAGCCGGCAGCTCTGAAGAGCACAGTTTGGATCGCGATCCACCACACCACGGATCAACTCAGGCAGCTTCCGGAGTTGTTCATCAGTGGTGCTGTAACTCACGCCAATCACGATCGAGGAAAGGCGAACCTGGGTAATCAACTCCTGCAAACGCAGCAGCAAGGCTTCACGGGCAGCCAGATATGCCTTCCAATCACTGAGCATCACCGTGGCAAAACAAATGAGGGTTAACTGACCCGAATCAGCCTGCTCAATGCTGACGAGGGGCTCATGCAAGTTCAAAGCCCCCTCCATGTGACGACGGACCAACGCCAAAAGGTCAGCGATTTGCTCTGGCGAGAAGGGGTCTTCTATCGGCATCCGAACGTCGAGAGACTGCATCAGAGACTCAATCCCACCGGACCCACGGCGGGAATAATTAATGATCATCTGCTCATCGGCAACGGTATTCGGAATCGTGACTTTGCTTTCTAACGTTTGCATCTCTAATGAGCGCAATCCGATCTTCGTGACATAGCCCAAATTGCCTCCAATACGACAAAACTCCCCGATACGTATTGGACGATCAGTCTGGATAGACAGCCCTCCAAACACATTCCCGAGAATTTTCGAAGCCCCAAGACCAACCGCAAGGCCAGGCACTGCAGAGAAGGCCAAAACCGTGCTGGAGGCGCCCAGATCGATCAACAGCCTATACACCAAAACAATGATGGCAAAACAACCCAAAACACGAGCCAATGGCACAATCAGCGTCGCGATACGCCGCGTATGGAGATCAGAGTGTTCAGCACCATCGCCCGCCAGCCAACCAGAGAAAGAATGCCCAAACGCTTCAAACAAAAAGAAGAACAAAATCCCGCATGAGGAGTAGTAGAGGATCGACGTCACATACGTCAGCACAAGAAGCGGATGGCCAGTGATGTTTACATAATCATCAACGACGAGATCTGCAACCTGAACCAAAGGCGCCAGGGGCAGCGTCAGCAGAACCCTGTACCAGCCAAGATGATTGGCACACCAAGATGGAATCAAGCCGCCACTGGCGCCACCCCAGCGACCATAGGTGCACAGGAGGCGATGCAGGATCCACACCAAGCAGATTGCATAGACAAAGATCACAGTGGCAGCCACAATGATCTGAAAGACCGTTTGCTCTTCGAAGGAAATTTCCAGAACGCTACGAAGCCTCTGCGGCATCGACAGATACCACTTGGGTGGAGCCAAGTAACCCGGCGTATTCACAAAACCGGCATAGAAACCAGGCGTCGCGAATGGCTGAGGCTGGACCGGCTCTGACTCAATGGCGTCATACATACGTCGAATTCTCTCCACCGTATCCGCCGTGAAATGGAAACCAGGCTGCGCCGGTTGCTTCAGGGACTTATCGCTTAAGGCAATTGACGTTCCAGGGATAGCCCAGGTCAATGCCGACTGTCCGTTTGCAGGAACGGAAGCGACAGACGATGGAATGCTGAATTTCTCACTGCTATGTGTCAACACATAATCCAAGACATGTTTCAGCTGCATCGCCGCCTCATCAGCCATGTCTTTGCGCACACTCTCCGGGAAAACGCTGTAGTCCAGAGCCTCGACAGCTGAAGCAAAAATGTTCTCGGCAACATCAAAATGTTGCTGCGCTTCAGGGCTCCAACGCAGGCCACCACCCCGATCAGCTGTTCCGATATCCAGCTCCCTTTTCACACGACTCATTGCCGCATAAAAATTCAGCAGCGTTTCCTCCGGGCTGGCCCCAACGACACTCCCTACGGGAGCGTCGTTCCAACGCGCAGCAGTCGTGAGCAGCTCGGGATAAAAGGGTTGCTCACGAAGCGGAACAACCGGCAAGCGATCCGACACAATGCTGCTGCCAGACGCTGCAGAAAGACCAGGCGCCCGTTCAAGTGCGTGCCCATCGCCAAGCGACCAAGGAGCCAATCCGCTGAACACGACACCCGCCAAGACAGCAATCAGAAAACGCGTCAGGCGCTGCGTGATCTTCAACCGACCCGTGAACTGCATCCCTGGCTGCTCAAGCGTTGCCAGGGACAAGTGTCACACGCGTTGCTCGACGCAGAAGCTGGGGTCAACGCCTTACACGTTGAACAGAAACTCCATCACGTCGCCTTCCGCCACCACGTAGTCCTTGCCTTCGGCCCGCAGCCAGCCCTTGGTGCGGGCCTCCGCTAAGGACCCCGCCTCCAGCAACTGCTGGTAGCCGATGGTTTGGGCGCGGATGAAGCCCCGCTCGAAATCGGTGTGGATCACACCGGCGGCCTGGGGGGCCGTCATGCCGGCCTGGATCGTCCAGGCGCGGGTCTCCTTCTCGCCGGTGGTGAAGTAGGTGCGCAGGCCCAGCAGGCGGTAGGTGGCGCGGATCAGGCTCTGCAGCCCCCCCTCCTCAACACCGAGACCGGCCAGAAACTCAGCGCGCTCCTCCTCCGGCAGTTCGATCAGTTCGGCCTCCACCTGGGCCGAGATGCGCACGGTCTCGGCGCCCTCCCGGGCCGCCAGCTCCTTGACCTCCTCGGTGTAGGCATTGCCGCCGGCCAGGTCGTCCTCGCTCACGTTGGTGGCGTAGATGATCGGCTTGGCGGTGAGCAGCCCCAGGGGCTTCACCAGGGCCGCCTCCTCATCGCTGAGCTCCACGCTGCGGGCGGCGCCCCCCTGCTCGAGCACGGCCTGGATCCGCTCCAGGGCCCCATCCTCCAATTGGGCCTCTTTGCTGGTGCGCACCTGCTTCTTGAGGCGCTCACGCCGTTTTTCCACCTGGGAGAGGTCGGCCAACCCCAGCTCCAGGTTGATCACCTCAGCGTCGCGGGCGGGCCCCACCGATCCACTCACGTGGATCACGTCATCGTTTTCGAAGCAGCGCACCACGTGCACGATGGCGTCCACCTCGCGGATGTTGGCCAGAAACTTGTTGCCCAGCCCCTCCCCCTGGCTGGCCCCCTTCACCAGGCCAGCGATGTCCACAAACTCCACGCGGGTGGGGATGATCTCCTTGCTGCCGCTCAGATCCGAGAGCTGCTGCAGCCGGGGATCCGGCACCGCCACCACCCCGGAGTTGGGCTCGATCGTGCAGAAGGGATAGTTGGCGGCTTCCGCCTGGGCGTTGGCCACCAGGGCGTTGAACAGGGTCGACTTGCCCACATTGGGCAGACCCACGATTCCGGCTTTGAGCATGGCTGGAATCTACGGGCTGCCGGTGATCCCCCCAGGGCGAGCCCCCCCAGCGGAGCCTGCGACCAGGAAGACTGGTGGCAACGCTGCAGCCCCACCATCTCCACCGCGATGCTCCAGCCCCCTCCCCCGCGTGAGGGTTCAAGCGCCGTACGACGCCTGAAGCGCATCCGCCGCCAACCCTGGCTGCGGCGCAAACGGCTGTGGGCCAGCGTGGTGGGCACCGTGCTGCTGCTGGCGGCTGGATCCGGCCTTTTGGCGGCCCGACGCCAGAGCAACCAGCAGCGCAGCCTGAGCCAATACACCGTGGTAGCCCGCCAGGGTTCGCTGCCGGGCACGATCACCGCCAGCGGCGAGCTGATGGCCTTCCGCAAGGTGAACGTGAGCCCCCGCCGCCAGGGGGTGCTGCGCCAGCTGTTTGTGGAGGAGGGGGCCCGGGTGCAGGCCGGCCAGGCCCTGGCCCTGATGGATTCCGACGACCTCGATGAGCGCATCCAGGAGCTGCAGGCCCAGCGGCAGTCGGCCCAGGCGCAGTTCAACCGCAGCCGCCGTGAGCTGGATCGCCGCCGCAACCTGGTGCGCCAGGGGGTGATCACCGAGGAGGACTACAGCCGCGCCGAAGCCAGCTTTGCGATCGATCGCGCCGGGCTGGCGGCCGCCCAACAACGGCTGGAGCAACGCCTCAAGGAGCGGGCCTACCTCACCGTGCGCGCCCCCTTCAGCGGTGTCGTCACCGCACGCTTCGCCGATCCCGGCGCCTTCGTGACCCCCACCACCGCCGCCTCCGCCAGCGCCGGCGCCAGCAGCTCCTCGATCGTGGAACTGGCCCAAGGCCTGGAAGCGGTGGCCAAGGTGCCGGAAAGCGACATCGGCCGCATCCGCCTTGGCCAAAGCGCTGCGGTGCGGGTGGACAGCTTCCCCGATCGGCGTTTCGCCGCCCGGGTGCGGCAGATCGCACCGCGGGCCGAGAAGCTCAACAACGTCACCTCCTTCGAGGTGAAGCTGGAGATGCTGCAACCGCCACCGGAACTGCGCATCGGCATGACCGCCGACATCGACTTCAACACCGGTGTGCTGGCGCCGCGCACCCTGGTGCCCACGGTGGCGGTGGTCACCGAAGAGGGCCGCCCGGGCGTGCTGCTGGTGGGCCCCGGCAACCAACCAAGCTTCCAGGCGGTGAGCCTGGGGGCCAGCAGCGGCCGCGACACCCAGATCCTCAGCGGCCTCAAACCCGGCAGCCGCGTGTTCATCGACTTGCCCCCGTGGGCCAAAAAACGCCGCCCGGGCAGCTGAGCCTCAGCCGGCCGCGGCGCGGCGGCCGTTCATGAAGCGGCGGCAGCACGCAAGGATGCGAGCGCTGGCCTGGCCATCGCCAAAGGGGTTGTGGGCCCGGGCCATGGCCTCGTAGGCCTCGTTGCTCTCGAGCAGCAGGGCCGTTTCCCGCAGGATGTCGGCGCTGTCGGTGCCGATCAGCTTGGCGGTGCCGGCATCCACCGCCTCGGGCCGCTCCGTGGTGCGGCGCAGCACCAGCACCGGTTTGCCCAGGGCCGGGGCCTCCTCCTGCAGACCACCGGAGTCGGTGAGCAGCAACGTCGCCGCGCGCATGGCCGCCACGAGCTGGTCGTAGTCGAGCGGTTCGGTGAGGAAGGCCCGCGGGTGGTTCCCCAGCAGCGCCTGCAGCGGTTCGCGCACCGTGGGGTTGCGGTGCAACGGCAGCAGCAGCGCCGTGTCGGGGAAGCGCTCCAGCACCTCCAGAAAGCCGCGGCCGATGTCCTGCAGGCGATCCCCCCAGTTTTCGCGGCGGTGCACCGTGGCCAGGATCAACCGGTGCCGCGCCACATCCAGCCCCGGAATTTGCAGCGGGGGTGCCTGCTGGGCCATCAGCAACAGGGCATCGATCACGGTGTTGCCCGTGGTGAGGGTTTCGCCCACCACCCCGGAGGCCGCCAGGTTGCGGGCCGACACCTCCGTGGGGGCGAAGTGCAGCAGCGCCAGCTGCGAGATCAGGCGGCGGTTGGCCTCCTCCGGGTAGGGATCAAAGATGTCGTCGGTGCGCAGCCCCGCCTCCACATGGCCCACGGGAATCTGCCCGTAAAAGGCCGCCAGGGCAGAGGCAAAGGCGGTGGTGGTGTCGCCCTGCACCAGCACCAGGTCGGGCCGGTGGCGCTCAAACTCCTCCTGCAGCCCCTGCAGGGCCCCGCAGGTGATGTGGGTGAGGGTCTGCTTGGGGGCCATCAGGGCCAGGTCGTGGTCGGCCTGGAGGCCGAACAGGTCCATCACCTGGGTCACCATCTCGCGGTGCTGGCCGGTGAGCACCACGCGGGTGTGGATGTCATCCGCCGCCCGGAAGGCCTGAATCACCGGCGCCAGCTTGATCGCCTCGGGGCGCGTGCCCAGCACGATGCAGACGTTGTGGGGGGTGCTCACGGGGGCGCTTCAGGCGGGCCTGTGGCCGGATCCTAGGGAGGGTTGCCGGTGGAGCCCTTCAGGCCGCCGGGGCGAG
>JBEBCX010000058.1:0-7653 GCA_041157425.1 Cyanobacteriota bacterium
CCATGAGCCTGCTGCATGCCACCTGGCTGCCCGTCGTGCCGGCGGGGAGCTTCGCCAAGGGCAAGGCCCCCACAGCGGGCCTGCTGATCTGGGCGGACACCTGGCGCGTGGCCGATCCGGTGAGTCCGGTGCTGGAGGCACCGCTCCACCCCCTCAGCCTCGACATCGACACCCTGGCCACCTGGCTGGATGACAACCAGTTCTGGTCGGAGGACCTGCGCCAGGCCAGCGCCACCCTCACCCTGCCCAGCCGCCAGCAGGGGGCCCGCGGCCAGAAGAGCGAGGCCAGCGAAGCCTGGAGCGGCATGCCCCTGCAGGCCGGCGAACCCCTGCCCAAGGAGCTGAGCTGGTGGCCCTGGCAGGTGGAGGGCTGGTTCCTCAAGCCCGGCCCCGCCGCCGAATGGCTCAACCTGCTGCCCCTCTCCGGCTACGCCGAAGCGGGCCTGGGGGACGACCTGCACTGGTGGTCGCACGTGCAGCGCTGGTGCCTGAGCCTGATCGCCCGCGGCCGTTGGCTCCCCGATGCCGCCGGCGGCAAGGCCAGCTGGCTGCCCCTGCTCAACCGCGAGGACGACCGGCGCCGGCTCGAGGAGTTGGCCCTGCGCATGCCCCAGGTGGTGGCGGCCTCCAGCGCCGACCGCCACCTGGCCTGCGGCCGCCCGCGCTCCAACCGGCTGCTGGTGGCCAGCATCGTGGAGAAGCTGGTGGACGGCCAGCTGCGGGCCGCCTTCGCCCCCGGCGGTGCGGGGCTCGACCCCCTGCTGGCCGCCTGGGATGAGGCCCTGGGGGACCCCGGTGGCCGCCTGCCACTGGATGAGGAAGACCAGGAACGCCTGGCCATCGCCAGCCACCACTGGCGCGAAACCGTGGCCGGCAAAGTGGCCCCCGCCCGGGCCTGCCTGGAGCTGTTCACCCCGCCGGAGGGCGAGGAGCTGTGGGAGCTGCAGTTCGGCCTGCAGGCGGAAGCGGACCCCAGCCTGCGGGTGCCGGCGGGCATTGTCTGGGCCGCCGGCGACGGCGACCTCGCCCTAGGGGAGATCCAGGTGGAGCAGCCCGGGGCGTTGCTGCTGGAGGGCCTGGGGCGGGCGCTGCTGGCGTTTGAACCGATTGAGCGCGGCCTCGATGCCGCCACGCCGGAGGCGATGCAACTCACGCCGGCGGAAGCCTTTGTGCTGGTGCGCACCGCCGCGGCCCGCCTGCGCGATGTGGGCGTTGGCGTGATCCTGCCCGCCAGCCTCTCGGGGGGCCTGGCCAGCCGCCTGGGCCTGGCGATCACCGCCGAGCTGCCGGAGAAATCCCGCGGTTTCACCCTCGGCGAAACGCTCGAGTGGCGCTGGGAATTCATGATCGGCGGCGTCACCCTCAACCTGCGCGACCTGGAGAAGCTCTCCGCCAAGCGCAGCCCGCTGGTGCAGCACAAGGGGGCCTGGATCGAACTGCGGCCGCTCGACCTCAAGAACGCCGAAAAGTTCTGCGCCGCCGAGCCCCCCTTCAGCCTCGATGACGCCCTGCGCATCACCGGCAACGAGGGGGAAACCCTGCAGCGGCTGCCGGTGCACGCCTTCACCGCTGGGCCGCGGCTGCAGGCGGTGCTGGAGCAGTACCACCAGCAGAAGGCCCCGGACCCGCTGCCGGCCCCACCGGGTTTCGCCGGCCAGCTGCGGCCCTACCAGGAGCGCGGCCTGGGCTGGCTGGCCTTCCTGCACCGCTTCGACCAGGGGGCCTGCCTGGCGGACGACATGGGCCTGGGCAAGACGATCCAGCTGTTGGCATTCCTGCAGCACCTCAAGGCCGAGGAGGAGCTGAAGCGGCCGGTGCTGCTGGTGGCGCCCACCTCGGTGCTCACCAACTGGAAGCGGGAGGCGGCCGCCTTCACCCCCGACCTGGCGGTGAACGAGCACTACGGCCCGCGCCGGCCCGCCAGCCCCGACGCCCTCAAAAAAGCCCTGAAAGGGGTCGACCTGGTGCTCACCAGCTACGGGCTGATGCAGCGCGACAGCGAACTGCTCGACAAGATCGACTGGCAGGGGGTGGTGATCGACGAAGCCCAGGCGATCAAGAACCACAACGCCAAGCAATCGATGGCCGCCCGCGACCTGGGGCGCCCCGGCCAGGGGGGCCGCTCCGGCAGCCGCTTCCGCATCGCCCTCACCGGCACCCCCGTGGAAAACCG
Organism: Cyanobacteriota bacterium; assembly: GCA_041157425.1. GTDB lineage: Bacteria > Cyanobacteriota > Cyanobacteriia > PCC-6307 > Cyanobiaceae > Vulcanococcus. The sequence continues at coordinate 2,174 of JBEBCX010000058.1, forward strand.
CGTCAGCGAGCTGTGGGCGCTGATGGATTTCCTCAACCCCAAGGTGCTGGGTGATGAACCCTTCTTCCGCCAGCGCTACCGGCTGCCGATCGAGCGCTACGGCGACATGTCGTCGCTGCGCGACCTCAAGGGCCGCGTCGGCCCCTTCATCCTGCGGCGCCTCAAGACCGACAAATCGATCATCTCCGACCTGCCGGAGAAGGTGGAACTGAGCGAATGGGTGGGCCTCGCCCCCGAACAGCGCAAGCTCTACAACAAAACGGTGGAGGAGAGCCTCGATGCCATCGCCCGGGCACCCCTCGGCCAGAAGCACGGCCAGGTGCTGGCCCTGCTCACCAAGCTCAAGCAAATCTGCAACCATCCGGCCCTGGCCCTCAAGCAGGACCCCGACCCCAGCGATGCGGGCTTCTTCCAAGAGTTCGCCGCCCGCAGCGCCAAGGTGCAGCGCCTGGAGGAGATCCTCGAGGAGGTGATTGAAGCGGGGGATCGTGCCCTGCTGTTCACCCAGTTCGCCGAATGGGGTCACCTGCTCAAGGCCCACCTGGAGCACCGCTGGCGCCAGGAGGTGCCCTTCCTCTACGGCAACACCAGCAAAACCGAACGGCAGGCCATGGTGGATCGCTTCCAGGACGACCCCCGCGGGCCGCAACTGTTCCTGCTGTCGCTCAAGGCCGGCGGTGTGGGCCTCAACCTCACCCGCGCCAGCCACGTGTTCCACATCGACCGCTGGTGGAACCCCGCCGTGGAAAACCAGGCCACCGACCGCGCCTACCGCATCGGCCAGCAGAACCGGGTGATGGTGCACAAATTCATCACCAGCGGATCCGTGGAGGAGCGCATCGACCGCATGATCAAGGAAAAGTCGAAGCTGGCGGCCGACATCGTCGGCTCCGGCGAAGAATGGCTCGGCGGCCTCGACATCGGTCAGCTCAAGGAGCTGGTCACCCTCCAGGAGGACTGATGCCATGACGATCACCCCCGGCAACCACAACGGCATCACCACCCAGCTGGGCGACCAGGGCCTCGGTCAGCAGCCCTGGTGGGTGGAGCAGTGGATGGAGCTGATCAACGGCTACCGCTTCAAAAAACGGCTCGAGCGCGCCTGGGCCTACGCCCGCGAGGGCAACGTGCTCTCGATCCGCTTCGAGGGGCGCCGCGTGCACGCCCGCGTGCAGGGCAGCGGCGAAGACCCCTACAAGGTGAAGCTCTGGCTCGACGTGCTCAGCGACGACGACTGGGGCTACGTGCTCGAGGCCCTCGGCCAGAAGGCCCGCTGGTCGGCCCAGCTGCTGGCCGGCGTGATGCCCCAGGACATCGAGCGCGCCTTCGCCGCCAGCGGCCGCCGGCTGTTCCCGTTCAAGCTGCAGGAGGTGCGCAGCGAGTGCACCTGCCCGGACAAGATCAACCCCTGCAAGCACGTCAGCGCCGTCTACTACCTGATGGGCGAGCGCTTCAGCGAAGACCCCTTCGTGCTGTTTCAGCTGCGGGGCCGCACCCGCGCCCAACTGCTGAGCGACCTGGCGGTGCAGCGGCGGGCCCTGCTGGCCAAGAAAGCCTCCGAAGCCAAGGCCGCCAAAGCAGCCCAGGGCACGGCTCCAGCCGATGCGCCCCCGCAACCGGGCGCCGACGGGCTGGCCAACCCGGCCCCCGCCGCCATCCGCGACCCCAACCGCTGGTGGCGCTACGACGCGGCCCTCGATCCGGGGCTCGTGGTGATCACCCCGGCCATGGAGGGGGACACGGGGCTCGATGAGGCGGGACCGTTGCCCCTGGCGGAGGACGGCCGCTTCCCGGAGGCACCACGCCAGTTTGTGGAGCACCTGCGCCAGCAGGGGGCTGGCTTCAGCACCGCCGCCATGGCCACGGCCATGGCCGCCGGCAGCAACCAGAAGAACGGCGACACCAGCGGCGGCAACGGCTGAGGCCATGCCCATCGAAGCCCCATGGCTGACGCCGCCCCAACGGCAACTGGCGAGTTGCATCCTTCGCAGCCATCGGGCCGGCTTTGGCCGGCCGTTGCTCAGCGAACGCGACCCGGCGCACCAGCCCCAGGCGCTGTTCGCCTGCCCCACGGTGGTGCTGGCCCATGACGGCAGCGACCCGGGCGGCGATCCAGGGCCGCGGCTGATCTACGCCAATGCCGCCGCCCTGCGGCTGTGGGAGCGCCCCTGGGGGCAGATGCTGGGCCTGCCCTCACGGCTCACCGCCGAGCCCCAGGAACGCAGCGGCCGGGCCCAGGTGCTGCTGCGGGCCCGCCACCAGCACGCCATCGGCGGCTACAGCGGCGTGCGCATCAGCGGCAGCGGCCGCCGCTTTCAGATCCGCAACGCCCGGCTCTGGACCCTCTGGGATGCCGATGGACAGCCCTGCGGCCAGGCGGCCGCCTTCAACGACTGGTGGTGGCTGTAAGCGCCCGTTCGGCTCCCCCCACAACCCTGGTGGGGCAGCCGAACAGCAGCCGTGGGGGCCGTACCGATCGGATCGGTTCTCGCGCCCAGGGCATCGATCCAACGGGGCCACATTGGCGATGCGGGTGATCCAACACCCACCTGCCATCCCTTGCACAACCCGCCATGTTGACCCTTCGCCAATCCCCCTTCGACCTGTTCCAGCAGCTGGAGCAGCAACTGCAAACCGCCGAGCGCGTCCCCGCCGCTGAGGTGCGCGACACCGAAACCGGATACCGCATCTGCCTGGAACTGCCCGGTGTGGAGCGGAGCTCCATCGACGTCAAGGCCACCGACCGCAGCCTGGTGATCAGCGCCGAGCGCCAAGCACCCGAAGCGGCAGCCGACGCCGAAGGCGCCGACCCGCTGCTGAGCGAGTTCCGCTACGGCACCTGGAGCCGCAGCTTCCGCTTCCCCTCCGGCATCGAGCGCGAGGGCATCACCGCCCAGTACCGCGATGGCCTGCTCACGGTGACGGCCCCCAAGGCCCAGACCATGACCAGCGTCACCGTCCAGGTGGAGGCCTGAGGCCAAGGGCGGGGCTGGCCTGGAGCACCAAGCCACCCCGCCCCCCTTCCTAGAGTCCGCCCACCCCAGCGGGACTCCCCATGGCCGCCACCGCCACCACAGGCCGCCTCAGCCTGCAGTGCGAACCCATCGCGGCGGACACCACCACGATCCGCTCGCTCGACTGGGACCGCAGCCGCTTTGACATCGAGTTCGGCCTGCGCAACGGCACCACCTACAACAGCTTTCTGGTGCGGGGCGAGCGCACCGCCCTGATCGACAGCAGCCACCTCAAGTTCGAGTCCACCTGGTTGCCGCTGCTGCAGGGGCAGATCGATCCCCGCAGCATCGATCACCTGATCGTCTCCCACACCGAACCCGACCACTCGGGGTTGATCGGCCACCTGCTGGAGCTCCATCCGGAGCTGGAGATCGTGGGCTCCAAAGTGGCGATCCAATTCCTGGAGAACCAGGTGCACCGGCCGTTCAAGAGCCGGGCAGTGAAAAGCGGCGATGAACTCGACCTGGGCACCAACCCCGACAGCGGGGTGCAGCACCGCTTCGAATTTCTCAGCGCCCCCAACCTGCACTGGCCGGACACGATCTTTTCCTTCGACCACGGCACCGGGATCCTCTACACCTGCGACGCCTTCGGTCTGCACTACTGCTCCGAGGACGTCTTCGACGTTGACCCCGGCGCCATCGCCCCGGACTACCGCTTCTATTACGACTGCCTGATGGGCCCCAACGCCCGCAGCGTGCTGCAGGCGATGAAGCGCATGGACGCCCTGCCGCCGATCACCACCATCGCCGTGGGCCACGGCCCCCTGCTGCGGCACCACCTCAACCTGTGGCTGGGCGACTACCGCGCCTGGAGCGAAGGCCGCAGCAAGGGCGAGGCCTATGCGGCGGTTTGCTACCTGAGCCAATACGGCTTCTGCGACCGGATCAGCCAGGCCATCGCCCGTGGCATCGGCAAGGCCGAAGCCCAGGTGCAACTCGTGGATCTGCGCGCCACCGACCCCCAGGAGCTCAGTGCCCTGATCGGTGAAGCCAGCGCGGTGGTGGTGCCCACCTGGCCCGCCAACCCCGATGCCGAGCTGCAGGCCTCGATCGGCACCCTGCTGGCGGCCCTGCAGCCCAAGCAGTGGGTGGCCAGCTACGACGCCTTCGGCGGCAACGATGAACCGATCGACACCGTGGCCAGCCGCCTGCGCAGCCTCGGCCAGAAAGAGGCCTTCGAACCGCTGCGCATCCGCCAGGTGCCCGACGGCAATGACTACCAGCGCTGCGAGGAGGCCGGCACCGACCTGGGCCAGCTGCTGACCCGCGCCAAAACCATCGCCGCCATGAAGGCCCTCGATGGCGACCTGGACAAGGCCCTGGGCCGCCTCTCGGGAGGGCTCTATGTGGTGACGGCGCGCCAGCAGGAGCGGGCCTCGGCCATGGTGGCCAGCTGGGTGAGCCAGGCCAGTTTTGAGCCGCCGGGGATCACGGTGGCCGTGGCCAAGGACCGCGCCATCGAGGCCCTGCTGCAGGTGGGGGATCGCTTCGTGCTCAACATCCTGCGGGAGGACAACCACCAGCCCCTGCTGCGCCACTTCCTCAAGCGCTTCCCCCCGGGCGCCGATCGCTTCGCCGGCGTGTCCGTGCTCGATGGCGTCGCCGCCGGTGGCCCCGTGCTCGGCGATGCCCTGGCCTTCCTGGGCTGCCGCGTGCAGCAGCGCATGGAGGGGCCCGACCACTGGATCATCTACGCCGAGGTGGAGCAGGGCAACGTCTCCGACACGGAGGCGAGCACCGCCGTGCACCACCGCAAAGTGGGGAACCACTACTGATGCCCCCCGGCCAGCAACCCGACGGCCCAGACCGCAGCGTGATCCAGATCCCGCTGGAGCCGGGTCTGATCTGCCTGCGGGGCCTCAGCCCGCGGCGCCTGCGCTTCGAGGTGGAATACGGCCTGGAGCGCGGCACCAGCGCCAACAGCTTCCTGTTTGAGGGCGGCGCCGGTGCCGCCGGCAAGCCGATCCCGCCGGTGCTGGTGCACCCGCCGGGCGACTCGTTCGCCGCGCCGTTCCTGGAGCAACTGGCGGCCCTGGTGCCCGCCGATGCCGCACTGAAGGTGGTCGTGGGGCACGTGAACCCCAACCGGGTGGCGCTGTTGCGGCGCCTGGCCGTCCAATGGCCGGCGCTGATGCTGGTGGCCTCCAACGCCGGGGCGCGCCTGCTGCAGGACCTCTGGAGCCAGCAACGGCCCGCTGGCCCCGACGCCAACGCCGCACCGCCGGAGCTGCCGGACCTGCCGCCGATCGATGTGGTGAAGCAGGAGGGCTGCCGGCCCCTGGCCCATGGCTTCCGGCTCTGCCTCTACCCCACCCCAACACCCCGCTGGCCGGGGGCGTTGATGGCCTTTGAGGAGAGCACCGGCCTGCTGATGAGCGGCAAGTTCTTCGCCGCCCACCTCTGCAGCGGCACCTGGGCGGAGGCCAACCGCAGCAGCACCGAGGAGGACCGCCGCTACTTCTA
>JBEBCX010000059.1:0-7604 GCA_041157425.1 Cyanobacteriota bacterium
AGTGCGGATGGGGAGACTTGAACTCCCACGACATTGCTGCCACTAGTACCTGAAACTAGCGCGTCTACCAATTCCGCCACATCCGCGTGGTGGGCGTGAATCGCCGGTTGGCGACTCGCAAAATGTACCCCATCACCCCGGCCCACCAAGCCAGTTCCGAGGCCGGACGTCTTGCCGGTCTCAAAAGCAATTGTCAGGATGGGGCTCCTTAGGCGGGACGCCAAAGCAATGACCGTCGCTGTCGTCCCGTCTCAGCAGATTCTCAACCCCCAACTTGAGATCGCCGGCGGCAGGCAACTCTCCGGCGTGTTGCGGGTCAGCGGAGCCAAGAACTCAGCGCTGGTGCTGATGGCCGCCAGCCTGCTCACCGAAGACCAACTTCGGCTGCGCAACGTTCCTCCCCTCACCGACATCCAGGGGATGGCCGACATCCTCATCTCCCTGGGGGTGGGCGTGCGGCGCGGCAGCGACAGCCTGGAGATGGACGGTTCGGGGCTGAACCAATCGGCGCCCCCCTACGAGCTGGTGAACAGCCTGCGGGCCAGCTTCTTCTGCATCGGCCCGCTGCTGGCCCGCCTGGGCATCGCCCGGGTCCCCCTGCCCGGTGGCTGCCAGATCGGCACCCGCCCGGTGGTGGAGCACGTCAAAGGCCTCAAGGCCCTGGGGGCGCAGGTCACGATCGAGCACGGCGTGGTGTCGGCCGTGGTGCCCGGCCGCGGCCACCGGCTGCGGGGGGGCCGCATCCACCTCGACTGCCCCAGCGTGGGCGCCACCGAAACGCTGATGATGGCGGCGGCCCTGGCCCAGGGCGAAACGGTGATTGAAAACGCCGCCCTCGAGCCGGAAGTGGTGGACCTGGCCGGTCTGCTGCTGGCCATGGGGGCCAAGGTGCGCGGCGCCGGCACCCCCACCATCACGATCGTGGGCGTGGAGCGGCTGCACGGCGCCGACTACGCCGTGATCCCCGACCGGATCGAAGCGGGCACCTTCCTGCTGGCGGCGGCCATCACCCGCTCCACCCTCAGCGTGGCGCCCGTGATCAGCGACCACCTGCGCGCGGTGCTCACCAAGCTGGAGGAGGCGGGCTGCCAGCTGGAGATCGACGGCACCTGCGTCACCATCACCGCCAAGGAGGTGCGCGCCGTTGACCTGCGCACCCAACCCTTCCCGGGCTTCCCCACCGACCTGCAGGCCCCATTCATGAGCCTGCTGGCCACCGCCAGCGGCACCAGCGTGATCACCGAGAACATCTTTGAAAACCGCCTGCAGCACGTGGCTGAGCTGCAGCGCATGGGCGCCGCCATCCGCATGCAGGGCAACACCGCGTTCGTGGAAGGCGTCAGCCGCCTCAGCGGCGCCCCCGTGCAGGGCAGCGACCTGCGGGCCTCCGCCGCCATGGTGCTGGCGGGCCTGGCGGCCGAGGGCATCACCAGCGTGCAGGGGCTCGAATACCTCGACCGCGGCTACGCCGACCTGGAGGGCAAGCTCAACAGCGTCGGCGCCTCGATCCGCCGCGTGGGCTGAAGCCTCGATCCGCCCAGCCGACTTTTAGAGTCGGCACCGCGGGAGCGTGCCGGAATTGGTAGACGGACTCGACTCAAAATCGAGCGCCTTCGGGCATGTGGGTTCGAGTCCCACCGCTCCCATCACCCCGCCGCCACAGGTGTCCCCCGCCCACTCGGCGGTGATGAACACCTACGGCCGGTTTCCCCTGGAGCTGGTGCGGGGCCGCGGCGTGTGGGTGTGGGACAGCAACGGCAAGCGCTACCTCGATGGGGTGGCGGGCATCGCCGTCTGCACCCTGGGCCACAGCAGCCGGCCCCTGCGCAAGGCCCTGGGCCGCCAGCTGCGCAAGCTGCAGCATGTGTCCAACCTCTACCGGATACCGGAGCAGGAGCAGCTGGCCGCCTGGATCAGCGCCAACAGCTGCGCCGATCGGGTGTTCTTCTGCAATTCCGGCGCTGAGGCCAACGAGGCCGCCATCAAGCTGGCCCGCAAGCACGGCCACCTGGTGCGGGGCATCGACACCAGCAGCGAGCGGGGCCCGCTGATCCTCAGCGCCCACGCCAGCTTTCACGGCCGCACCCTGGCGGCGGTGACCGCCACGGGCCAACCCAAATACCACCAGGGGTTTGAGCCCATGGTGCAGGGCTTCCGCTACTTCCCCTACAACGACACCGCCGCCTTTGAAGCGCTGCTGCAGCGCTGCGAGGCGGAGGGGCCGCGGGTGGCGGCGGTGCTGCTGGAGCCCCTGCAGGGGGAGGGGGGCGTCAACCCCGGCGACCCCGACTTCTTCCAGCGGGTGCGCGAGCTCTGCGATCAGCACAAGATCCTGTTGATCTTCGATGAGGTGCAGGTGGGGGTGGGCCGCAGCGGCCGCCTCTGGGGCTACCAGAAGCTGGGGGTGGAACCCGATGCCTTCACCCTGGCCAAGGGCCTGGGGGGTGGCTTCCCGATCGGCGCCCTGTGCGTGAAGGGCAGCGCCGATCACCTGCAACCGGGCGAACACGCCAGCACCTTCGGCGGCAACCCAATGGCCTGCAGGGCCGGCCTCACCATTGCCGAACAGCTCAGCCGCCGCAACCTGCCCGCCCATGCCGAAGCCATGGGCCAACTGCTGCAGCAGGCCCTCGCCGACCTGGCCAGCCGCCACAGCGACGTGGCCGAAGGGGCCCGCGGCTGGGGGCTGCTGCAGGGCCTGGTGCTGCGGCCCGAGGGGCCCAGCGCCATCGCCGTGGTGAAGGCCGCCATGGAGGAGGGCCTGCTGCTGGTGCCCGCCGGCGCCAACGTGGTGCGCTTTGTGCCGCCCCTCACCATCCAGCCGCGCCACATCCGGCTGGCGGTGCGCAAGCTGGAGCGCGCATTGCTGGCATGCCAGGCCGCGACCCCTTCGGCGACCTGATCGCCCCCTTCAGCCGCCGGGGCATCGACCTGGGGCTGGAGCGCATGCAGGCCGCCCTGGCGGAGCTGGGCCATCCGGAGCGCCGTTACCAGGCCGTGCAGGTGGCCGGCACCAATGGCAAGGGCTCCATCAGCACCATGGTGGAGCGGATCGCCAGCGCCGCCGGCATCCGCTGCGGGCTCTACACCTCCCCCCACCTGTTGAGCTGGTGCGAGCGCATCCGCCTGCCCGGCGGGCTGATCGAAGCGGCGGAGCTGCGGCGCCTGCTGCAGGACCTACAACCCCTGGCCCTGCGCCACAACCTCACCCCGTTTGAGCTGGTGACGGCCGCCGCCTTCGTGGCCTTCGCGGAGGCCCACGTGGAGCTGGCGGTGCTGGAGGTGGGCCTGGGGGGGCGCCTGGATGCCACCACCGTGCACCCCCAGCGATCGGTGCTGGCCTTCGCCAGCATCGGCCTGGACCACACCGAAGCCCTGGGGCCCACCCTGGGGCGAATCGCCGCCGAAAAGGCCGGCGTGCTGCATTCGGGCGGCCGGGCGGTGAGTGGCCCCCAGGCGCCGGAGGCGGCAGCGGTGCTGGAGCAGCAGGCCCAGCGGCACGGCTGCCCGCTGCGCTGGGTGGAGCCGCTGCCACCGCCCTCGGCCGGTGGGCCGGAGCTGGGGCTGCGGGGGGAGCTGCAACGCCACAACGGCGCCGTGGCGGTGGCCGCCGCCGAAGCCCTGGCGGAGCTGGGCTGGCCCATCACCGCCGACGCCATCCGGCGGGGCCTGCTGGAGGCCCGTTGGCCCGGGCGGCTGGCGCTGCACCGCTTCCAGGGCAAAGCCCTGCTGCTGGATGGGGCCCACAACCCGCCCGCGGCGGAGGCCCTGCGCCGGGAGCTGGACGCCCCGGGCCCCGCCGGAGCCGCATCCCCGGCCTCACCCCGCCGTTGGTTGATCGCCATGCAGCGCCACAAGGATGCCCCGCAGCTGCTGCAAACCCTGCTGCGGCCGGGGGATCAGGCCCGCGTGCTGGCCCTGCCGGAGCACCCCAGCTGGAGTGCCGAAGCGCTGCAGGCCGCCACGGGGCTGCCCCTCGAGCCCGCGGCCGAGGCCCTGGCCGACAACCTCCACTGGCTGGTGGCCAGCGCTGCCCTGCCGGTGGCCTGCGGCTCGCTCTACCTGGTGGCGGAGCTGCTCCCCCTGCTGGACGCGACAGACTGAGCGCAGACGCCCCAGGGCCATGGACCGCCGCCACACCACCCCCTGGCTCCTGGGCCTGGTGGCCAGCCTGCTGCTGGCCGTCGTTGGCCTGGCCGGGCCTGTGGTGCCAGCCGCCGCGGCCGCCGACTTCCAGGACACGGTGGACTACACCCTCACCAACCAGAGCGGCAAGGACTTCTCCGGCCAGCAACTGGCCAACAGCTCCTTCGCGGGGGCCGTGGGCAAGGGGGCCAACTTCAGCGGCGCCAACCTGCACGGCGCGATCCTCACCCAGGGGGCCTTCCCGGAGGCCAACTTCAGCGGCGCCGACCTCTCCGATGCCCTGATGGACCGCACCGACATGAGCCACACCGACCTGCGGGGGGCGGTGCTGGTGGGGGTGATCGCCTCCGGCGGCAGCTTCAGCGGCGCCCAGATTGAGAACGCCGACTTCAGCGATGCCCTGCTGGATCGGGTGGACCAACGGCTGCTCTGCGCCGTGGCCCGCGGCACCAACCCCACCACCGGGGTCGACACCCGCGCCAGCCTCGGCTGCTGACGAGCCATCAGCCAGGCGTTTGGGGCCGCTCCCACCAGCCCCGCAACTTGCCGGGGTTGAGCAGGCCGGCTGGGTCGTGGGCGGCCTTGGCGGCCACCTGGTCGGCATCCACCACCCCCAAGCCCCCCTCCTCCACGGTGATGGCGTGGGGGTTGAACAGCAGGCAGCCCAGCTCCAGGGCGTGGTCGATCAGCTGCTGCAGCGCCTCACGCCCCCGCCAGCGCACCAGCGGCAGGCAGGCCAGGCGCTGCTGCCCGAAGCCCCGCACCCCCTCCAGGTGCCAGAGCAGATCGGGGCCCCAACGCTGGCGCAGGGCCGCCAGGGCGGGCCCCTCCGGCTGGGGCAGCAGCAGCTGCAGGTAGGTGAACCCGGGCTCCTGGGCACGGGCATGCAGGGTGGTGTGGTTCCAAGTGAGTTCCCGCAGCGGCACGCCGCGGCTCCCCCCCTGGGGCGCCTGCCACAGCAGGGTGCCCCCCAGGGCCGGCAGCAGCCCCTCCAGCACCGGCAGGGCATCGGGGGAGGCGAGCACGAGCAGCCGGTGTTGTGTTGCCGTGCCGGGGGGACAGCCCTGGGGCCAGGGCAGCAGGGGGGTGATCGGCCCCTCCAGCACACAGAGGCTCTGCAGCAGCAGGGCCGTGGCCGGCAACCGCTGGGCCGCCGCCAGGGCGTCATCCCAGCGCTCGAACGCCACCACCAGCTGCCGCCAGGGCACCGCCGCGGCGCTGGCCATGGTGAGGGCGGTGATGATGCCGTTGCAGCCGTAGGCGTGGTTGATGGCGGCGGCGGCGGCGGCATCGAGCTGCAGCAGGCGCGGCTCGGGCTCCAGGGTCACCAGCTCCAGCCCCAGCAGGTGGCCGGGGTCGCGCAGGAAGCCCCAGCGCAACGAGCCGATGCCGCTGGAGCCGCCGGCCACATAGCCCGCCAGGCTGGCGCTGCGCACGGTGCTGGGCAGCAGCCGCGGTTCGCGGCCCTGGGCCTGCAAGCGCTGCTCCAGCTCCGCCAGCGGCATCGCCGCCTCGGCGGTGAACACCCCCGTGTGGGGATCCAGGCTCCGCAGCCGCGTCAAGCCGCTCAACTCCAGCACCAGCCCGCCCGCCAGGGGCACCGCCTGGCCGTAGTTGCCCGTGCCGGCGCCGCGCAGGGTGAGGCTGACGCCGTGGCGGGCGCAGGCCGCCGCCACCTGCCGCACCTGTTCGGTGCTCTGGGCCCGCACCCCCAGCTGGGGCGCCAACCCCTGCAGCAGCGGCTGCAACACCGGCGAATACACAAAGCCATCGGCCGCCAGATCCGCCAGGGCACCGGCGCTGCGCAGGGGCTCCAACCCGGCGGCCCTCAGGTCTGCCGCCAGGGCGTCCAGCCGCTGAGGATCGGCGGGGGGCGGCAGGGGGGCCGGCAGGGCCTGGGGCAGGTGGGATCCCATGGACGGCGCCGGATCAGCTGCTCCCCAGGCTGCCAAGAACGGGATCGGGCTGCTGGCAGCTGGGTGGCTCCAGCCACTGGCCCGCCCGCAACACCCGCCGCTGGGGCGGCCGGGCCAGCAGTTCGCTCCAGCTGTGGGCATTGGTGATCACCAGGTCGGCCGGGGCTCCGGGGCGCAGCACCCCATCCCAGGCCAACCCCAGCAACCGCGCCGGCACGGTGGTGAACGGCATCAACCCCTGGCGGCTCCACAGGCTGCTGTGGGCAGCACGGTGGCTGAGCCGCAACAGCGCCAGGGGATCGAAGTCGCCGCCGGGGTACCAGGGGTCCTGCACGTTGTCGGCCCCCAGGGCCACGGGCACACCGGCGCGCTGCAGGGCCCGCACCGGCGCCAGGGGGCGCTCCGCGGTGGTCAGCTCACCCCGGCGGCCCAACAGCCAGAAGTTGGTGGTGGGGAGCGTCACCACCGCCAACTCCAGCGCCGCCATGCGCTCCGCCAGGCGCCGCTGCGGCTCCGGCGCCAACAGGCCCATGCTGCTGGCGTGGCTGCAGGTGATCGGCACGGGCGGGCGGCCCTGCTCCAGCAGGGTCACCAGGGTGTGCAGCCCATGGGCCGGGGCCGTGGCGGCCTCATCCACATGCAGATCCACGCCACAACCCAGCTCAGCCGCCAGCTGCAGCAGGCCCCGCAGGGCGCTGCGGTCGGCCCGCTGGCGCGGGTAGGGCGGCCCCAGCACACCCCCCAGCAGCCCGCCGCCGCCGGCCACCCGCCGTGCCAAGCGCTGGCCCTCGGCCGTCTGCCAGTGCTGCAGGGGGGCCAGGGCCACCAGTTGCAACGCCACCCGGCCGGCCCAGCGCCGCTGCAGCTCCAGCAGCGCCTCCCAGCTGGGGTCGGCGCAGGGGCCACCGCTGTCCACATGGCTGCGCAGCCCCCGCAGGCCATAACGCCAGGCCTGCTCCAGGGCCCGCTCGCCCCGCTGCAGCACCTGGGCGCGATCGCGCTGTTCCCCCTCCCGCAGGTTCAGCGCCAGGGCCGCCGCCATGGTGCCGTCACGGTTGGGGAACGCCCCCCAGCTGAAGGCCTTGTCCAGGTGCACGTGGGGGTCCACCGGCGGCGTGATCGCCAGGGGCAGCGGCTCAGCGGCCACAGCTTCAGGGGCCAGTGGGGTGATCGCCGCGATGCGGCCGGCCTCCAGCTGCACCTGCACCGGCACCAGGCCATCGGCGTCGCCGCAGCCCAGCTGTTGCAGGCCCGGGTCGAGCAGGCTGCGGGGCAGCCGCAGGCTGAGGCTGCCGGGGCCCGGTGCCGCCATCAGGAGGGGTCGGGGGCCGTTTCGGTTCCGGTCTGCAACACCACCAGTTGGCCCGCACCGGCCAGGGTCAGGGCGCGGTAGCGGGGCACGCTGAGGCCCGGCATCAGATCCATCCCCCCGATGCGGGTGCTGTAGAGGCTGAACAGGCCGAAGTTGTAGCGGCGGCTGGAGGCGGCCGCCAAGCGCCCCAGCGCCTGGCCCTGGCTGCGCACCAGCTGGGGGCAGTTCTG
>JBEBCX010000060.1:0-7580 GCA_041157425.1 Cyanobacteriota bacterium
CTGATCTGGGGGCGCCACAGCGCCCAGGCGGCCCTGGAGAGCGACCGCCCGATTCACCGCATCTGGTGCACCGCCGAGATGCGCTTCCAGCCGCGTTTCTTGCAGCTGTTGCGCGAAGCCAAGGCCGGCGGCGTGCTGGTGGAGGAGGTCACCTGGGCGCGCCTGGGCCAGCTCACCGGCGGTGCCGTGCACCAGGGCATCGTGCTGCAGGTGGCTGCGGCCGACACCCTCGACCTCGACAGCCTGATCGACGGCTGCCGCGAGCTCGGTGAGCCGCCGTTGCTGATGGCCCTTGATGGCATCACCGACCCCCACAACCTCGGTGCCATCGTGCGCAGCGCCGAGGCCCTCGGGGCCCATGGCCTGGTCCTGCCCCAACGGCGCAGCGCCGGCCTCACCGGTTCGGTGGCCAAGGTGGCCGCCGGCGCCCTCGAGCACCTGCCGGTGGCGCGGGGGGTGAACCTCAACCGCTCCCTCGACCAGCTCAAGCAGGAGGGCTACCGCGTGATCGGCCTGGCGGGCGAGGGCAGCGTGTCGCTCTCGGAAGCCGACCTGGAGGGTCCGCTGGTGATCGTCACCGGTTCGGAGGGGGCTGGGCTCTCGATGCTCACCCGCAAGCACTGCGACCAATTGGTGCGCATCCCCCTGCGCGGCAGCACCCCCAGCCTCAACGCTTCGGTGGCCACGGCGATGGTGCTGTACGAGGTGGCCCGCCGCGGCTGGATGAAGCAGCTCAGTGGCAACGCACCGGCGCCCCGCATCGTGCGCCCTGCCATGCCGGCCCCACCGGCCATGCCGGTGGCCCAGCCGGTGGTGGCCCAACCCGAGCCCGCCGCTGAACCGGAGCCCGCCGCCGAGCTGGCGCCCATCGCGTTTGAGGAGCCCATCAACCCGCTTCCCAGCGAACCCAGCAGCGAACCCGGCAACGAACAGAGCAGCGAGGCCATTCACGAGCCCGCGCCGCAACCCCAGCTGCCCGCCCTGGTTTTGGGCCTGGAGCCCGACCCCGCCTCCAGTTTCTCCGCGGACATTCAGCTCTGAAGGCTGCGATCGGCAGCCGTCCCGCCACAATGACCAGAGATTTCACTGCGCCCCAGGGCCGATGACCACCGTGCTCCAGCCCCTGCGCAGTGTCGCCAATGGGCTCGGTCTGGCCTGGTGGGCCCGGGTGGAGTCGCGCCAACCCGATGTCACCTATTGGTTTGGCCCCTACGTGCGCCGCTCCAGCCTCGAGGCGGCCCTCCCCCCCTTCCTGGCGGACCTGCGCAGTGAGGGGGCTGCGGAGGTGAACCACGCGCTGCTGCGCACCCGCCGCCACGAACCGCTCACCATCAGCTCCGAGGCTGACTGATAGCGTCGCCCCAGCAACAGAGCAGGGGTCTGATGGGCATCGCTGAGTGGCGCGGGCAGCTCAGCCGCGGTGAGGTGTCCGCCCGGGAGCTCACCGATCAGCACCTCAGCCGCATCGCGGCGGTGGAGCCCAGCGTGCATGCCTATCTGGAGGTCACCGCGGAGCGCGCCCGCGCCGATGCCGATCGCATCGATGCCCTGCGCGCCGCCGGCGAGCCCCTGCCGCCCCTGGCCGGTGTGCCCCTGGCCATCAAGGACAACCTCTGCACCAAGGGCATCCCCACCACCTGCTCCAGCCGCATGCTGGAGGGCTTCGTGCCCCCCTACGAATCCACCGTCACCGACCGGCTCTGGAACGCCGGCGCGGTGCTGCTGGGCAAGACCAACCTCGATGAGTTCGCCATGGGCAGCTCCACCGAGACCTCGGCCTTCGGCCCCAGCCGCAACCCCTGGAACCCCGAGAAGGTGCCCGGCGGCAGCTCCGGTGGCAGCGCCGCCGCCGTGGCCGCCGGTGAGTGCGTGGCCTCCCTCGGCTCCGACACCGGCGGCTCGATCCGCCAGCCGGCCGCCTTCTGCGGTGTGGTGGGGCTCAAGCCCACCTATGGCCGCGTCAGCCGCTATGGCCTGGTGGCCTTCGCCAGCTCCCTCGACCAGGTGGGCCCCTTCACCACCAGCGTGGCCGATGCCGCCGAGCTGCTGCAGGTGATCGCCGGTGAGGACCCCCGCGATTCCACCTGCCTCAAGGCGCCCGTTCCCGATTACCGCGCCGCCCTGGAGCAGCCCGTGCAGGGCCTGAAGGTGGGCATCGTGCGCGAATGCTTTGAGGCGGAGGGTCTTGATCCCCAGGTGAAGGCCTCGGTGATGGCCGCCGCGGCGCAGCTGCAGGCCCTGGGCTGCGAGCTGGTGGATGTGAGCTGCCCCCGCTTCAACGACGGCATTGCCACGTACTACGTGATCGCCCCGTCGGAGGCCTCCGCCAACCTGGCCCGCTACGACGGCGTCAAATACGGCTACCGCACCGCCGACGCCGGCACCCTGGCGGAGATGACCGCCCGCAGCCGCGCCGAGGGGTTCGGCGATGAGGTCAAGCGCCGCATCCTGATCGGCACCTACGCCCTCTCCGCCGGCTACGTGGATGCCTACTACAAGAAGGCCCAGCAGGTGCGCACCCTGATCCGCCGCGATTTCGACACCGCCTTCGCCTCGGTGGACGTGCTGCTGACCCCCACGTCGCCCACCACCGCCTTCGGCTTCGGCGCCCACAGCGAAGACCCCCTGGCCATGTACCTGGCCGACCTGCTCACCATCCCGGCCAACATGGCGGGCCTGCCGGCCATCAGCCTGCCCTGCGGCTTCGACAACGCCGGCCTGCCCATCGGCGTGCAGCTGATCACCGGTGTGCTGCAGGAGGAGCGCCTGCTGCAGGTGGCCTGGCACTACGAACAGGCGGCCCGGGTGATGGCCCAGCGGCCGGCGGCGGCGCTGGTGCCCTGAAGCACTACATCTAGCGTTTGGCCCT
The DNA here is from genome assembly GCA_041157425.1 of Cyanobacteriota bacterium. Classification (GTDB taxonomy): domain Bacteria; phylum Cyanobacteriota; class Cyanobacteriia; order PCC-6307; family Cyanobiaceae; genus Vulcanococcus. The sequence goes on from JBEBCX010000060.1 coordinate 2,870, forward strand.
TAGCCTGGGGCCGGAATCCACCACCGGTTCCGCTGCTCCGGTTGCTCCGGTTTGCCCTTGGCCTTCGTTCCGCTCCACAACCACAGCGACTACAGCCTCCTGGATGGGGCCAGTCAGCTGCCGGCCATGGTCAAGCGGGCCGAGGAGCTGGGCATGCCCGCCCTCGCCCTCACCGACCACGGGGTGATGTACGGCGCCATCGAGCTGCTCAAGCTCTGCCGCGGCACATCCGTCAAGCCGATCATCGGCAACGAGATGTATGTGATCAACGGCTCCCTCGACGATCCCAACCCCCCAAAAAAGGAGCGCCGCTACCACCTGGTGGTGCTGGCCAAGAACGCCGTCGGTTACCGCAACCTGGTGAAGCTCACCAGCATCAGCCACCTGCGTGGCATGCGGGGCCGCGGCATTTTTGCCCGCGCCTGCATCGACAAGGCCACCCTCGCCCAGCACAGCGAGGGGCTGATCGTCGCCACCGCCTGCCTCGGCGGTGAACTCTCCCAGGCGATTCTGCGCAACCGCCCGGATGTGGCCCGGGAGGTGGCCCGCTGGTACCAGGGGGTGTTCGGCGACGACTTCTACCTCGAGATCCAGGACCACGGCTCGCCGGAGGACCGGATCGTGAACGTGGAGATGGTGCGCATTGCCCGCGAACTGGGCATTCCGCTGATCGCCACCAACGACGCCCACTACCTCACCAGCAACGACGCCGAAGCCCACGACGCCCTGCTCTGCATCCTCACCGGCAAGCTCGTCACCGATGAGAAGCGGCTGCGCTACACGGGCACCGAATACATCAAGGGTGAGCAGGAGATGCTCGGCCTGTTCGCCGACCACCTGGAGCCGGAGGTGGTGGCCGAGGCCGTGGCCAACACCGCCCGGGTGGCCGAGAAGGTGGAGGACTACGACATCCTCGGGCGCTACCAGATGCCCCGTTTCCCGATCCCCGAGGGCCACACCCCGGTGAGCTATCTGCAGGAGGTGAGCGAGCAGGGTCTGCGGGCTCGGCTGGGGTTGGCCGATGGCGAGGCCTTCGAACCCACCTACGGCGAGCGCCTCGCCTTTGAGCTGCAGGTGATGGAGCAGATGGGCTTTCCCACCTACTTCCTGGTGGTGTGGGATTACATCCGCTTCGCCCGTGAGAGCGGCATCCCGGTGGGACCCGGCCGCGGCTCCGCCGCCGGCTCGTTGGTGGCCTATGCCCTGGGCATCACCAACATTGATCCGGTCACCAACGGGTTGCTGTTCGAGCGCTTCCTCAACCCGGAACGCAAGTCGATGCCGGATATTGACACCGACTTCTGCATCGAGCGCCGTGGTGAGGTGATCGACTACGTCACCCGCCGCTATGGCGAGGACAAGGTGGCCCAGATCATCACCTTCAACCGCATGACCTCCAAGGCGGTGCTGAAGGATGTGGCGCGGGTGCTCGACATTCCCTACGGCGACGCCGACCGGCTCGCCAAGTTGATCCCGGTGGTGCGGGGCAAGCCCGCCAAGCTCAAGGAGATGATCGGCGACGAATCACCGGCGCCTGAATTCCGCGAGAAATACCAGGGCGACCCGCAGGTGAAGCGCTGGGTCGACATGGCCATGCGCATCGAAGGCACCAACAAAACCTTTGGCGTGCACGCCGCCGGTGTGGTGATCGCCGCCGACCCCCTCGATGAGGTGGTGCCCCTGCAGCGCAACAACGACGGCCAGGTGATCACCCAGTACTTCATGGAAGACGTGGAGTCGATGGGCCTGCTGAAGATGGATTTCCTGGGGCTCAAAAACCTCACGATGATCGACAAGACCATCGATCTGGTGGAGCAGAGCACCGGCCAGAAGGTGGATCCCGATGCCCTCCCCCTCGATGATCCAGGCACCTATGGCCTGCTGGCCCGCGGCGACCTGGAGGGCATCTTCCAGCTCGAATCGAGCGGCATGCGCCAGATCGTGCGCGACCTCAAACCCTCCTCCCTGGAGGACATCTCCTCGATCCTCGCCCTCTACCGCCCGGGGCCATTGGATGCGGGCCTGATCCCCAAATTCATCAACCGCAAGCACGGCCGCGAAGCCATCGACTTCGCCGACGCCAAGCTGGAGCCGATCCTGCGGGAGACCTACGGAATCATGGTCTACCAGGAACAGATCATGCGCATCGCGCAGGACCTGGCGGGTTACTCCCTCGGTGAAGCCGACCTGCTACGGCGCGCCATGGGCAAGAAGAAAAAGAGCGAGATGGAGAAGCACCAGAGCATCTTCGTGAAGGGCGCCAGTGAGCGGGGTGTTGACCCGCGCATCGCCGAATCGCTGTTCGAGCAGATGGTGCTGTTCGCCGAATACTGCTTCAACAAGAGCCATTCCACCGCCTACGGCGCGGTGACCTACCAAACCGCCTACCTCAAAGCCCACTACCCGGTGGCCTACATGGCCGCCCTGCTCACGGTGAACGCCGGCACCACCGACAAGGTGCAGCGCTACATCGCCAACTGCAACGCCATGGGCATTGAGGTGATGCCCCCCGATGTGAACGCCTCCGGGATCGACTTCACCCCCGTGGGTGAGCGGATCCTGTTCGGCCTCTCCGCCGTGCGCAACCTCGGTGATGGCGCCATCCGCGCCCTGCTGGAGGCCCGCAGCGCCGATGGCCCCTTCCGCTCCCTGGCCGACCTGTGCGACCGCATCCCCGGCAGCACCCTCAACCGCCGCGCCCTGGAGTCGCTGGTGCACTGCGGCGCCCTCGATGGCCTCGAGCCCCAGGCCAACCGCGCCCAGCTGATGGCCGACCTGGATCTGATCGTCGACTGGGCCGCCTCCCGCGCCCGCGACCGGGCCAGCGGCCAGGGCAACCTGTTTGACCTGCTGGCCGCCCCCGCCAGCCCCGGGGCTGCGGATGCCGGTGGCGACCTCAGCACCGCCCCCAAGGCGGCGCCGGTGCCCGATTACCCCCCCACCGAAAAGCTGCGGCTGGAGAAGGAGCTGGTGGGCTTCTACCTCTCCGACCACCCGCTCAAGCAGCTCACCCGGCCGGTGCAGCTGCTCTCACCGGTGGGGCTCGGCAGCCTTGAGGAGCTCAACGACAAGGCCCGCGTCAGCGTGGTGGGCATGGTGTCGGGCCTGCGGCCCGTGACCACCCGCAAGGGCGATCGCATGGCCGTGCTGCAGCTGGAGGACCTCAGCGGCAGCTGCGAGGCGGTGGTCTTCCCCAAGACCTACGCCCGCCTGGCGGATCACCTGATGGTGGATGCGCGGCTGTTGATCTGGGCCTCGGTGGATCGCCGCGGCGACGACCAGGTGCAGCTGATCGTGGACGACTGCCGGGTGATCGACAAGCTGCAGGTGTTGATGGTGGAGCTGGAGGCCCAGCAGGCCAGCGACATCGCCGTGCAGCACAAGCTGCGGGAGTGCCTCAGCCAGCACCGCACCGAGAAGGATGAGGCCGGGGTGCGGGTGCCGGTGGTGGCGATGGTGCGCCTGGGCGACCAGGTGCGCTACGTGCGCCTGGGGCACCAGTTCTGCGTGCGTGACAGCCACGCGGCCCTCAGCAGCCTTGAATCCCAGGCCTTTCAGGCCCGCCTTAGCTCGCCGCTGGTGGCCGCTTGAAGGAGCTGCGCAGGCGGCCGATGTTCACGCCGATCTGCTCCAAGCCCAGCAGGGTGCCGGGGTTGTCCTCCCAGCTGGCGGAGAGCACGCCGTAGCTGAGGCCCACCAGCCCCAACAGGAAGAAGGCGCCGGAGGTCAGCAGGGTGGCCACCGGGGGAATGTCCAGCAGCCCGCGGCTCACCACCACGTAGCTCACGATGAAGGTGGCCATGCCCAACACGGTGGGAATGCCGGTGGCCAGGCCCACGCGCCGGGCCATGCGGTTGGCCACCGCCGGTGGGATCCCCTGGCTTTTGCCTGGGGCCTGTCCCTTGGCGCCGCGCTTTGCGGAGCCGCCGGCGGATTGGGCCGCTCGGGAGGGGGTGCTGGGCGCGATGCCGCCGCTGCCCTGACGGGATGGACCGTTCCCCTTCCCGCCCATCTCAGCCGCGGATGCCGAGCTTCTGGATCAGGGAGGAGTAGCGCTGCTCGCTGTTGCTGCGCAGGTAGCTCAGCAGCCGCTTGCGGCGGCCGATCATCTTCAGCAGCCCCTGGCGGGAGGAGAAGTCGTGGATGTTGTTCTGCAGATGGCCGCTCAGCTTGCTGATGCGCTCGCTCAGCATCGCCACCTGCACCTCAACGGAACCGGTGTCGGTGCCGTGGGTCTGGTGGGTGTTGATCAGTTCCTGCTTCTTGGTGGTATCGAGCGACATGCGCGGCGTCGGGCCCTGACGGTGCAAACAACCAACTTACCGCCTCGTGGTCAGCCCCCTCAAGCCGCCTCGCTGCGCGACAGCCAGCGCAGGCACTCCCGCAGCCAGGCCTCGCCATCGCCGGCGGGGGCCTGCCCCAGCTGGGCCACCGCCCGCAGGGCCCGGTTGATCTCCAGCGGCTCGTAGCCCAGGGCCGTCAGGGTGAGCTGTAGCTCATCGCGCACCGCCGCCAGGGCCGCCCCATCCCCCGTGCCGCCACCCTCACCGCCGCTGCCGCCGCCATCGCCGAAGGCCAGGGCATCGGCGGCCAGTTCCGCCTCCGAGAGGGCCAGGCTGGCGCCGAAGCGCTCCTGCAGCCGCGTGCGCAGCTCCACCGACAGCCGCTCCGCCGTGCGCTTGCCCACCCCAGGCGCCTGGCACAGAAGCCG
>JBEBCX010000061.1:0-7570 GCA_041157425.1 Cyanobacteriota bacterium
CCGAGGGGCTCAGGCGGCAACGCGGCTGGCGGTGGCCTGCTGCAGCGTGGCGGCGATGGCGCTCACGTTTTCCCAGGGCAGGTTGAGGTCGCTGCGGCCGAAGTGGCCGTAGGCGGCCACGTCCTGGTAGAAGCGGCCGCCGCGCTGCTGGGGCAGTTGGCGCAGGCCGAAGGTGTTGATGATGGCGCCGGGGCGCAGGTCGAAGTGCTCCTGCACCAGGGCGGTGAGGTCGGCGTTGCTGATGGCGCCGGTGCCGAAGCTCTCCACCAGGATGCTCACGGGCTTGGCCACACCGATGGCATAGCTCAGCTGCACTTCAGCCTTGCGGGCCAGGCCGGCGGCCACCAGGGCCTTGGCCACATAGCGGGCGGCGTAGGCGGCGGAGCGGTCCACCTTGGTGGGGTCCTTGCCGGAGAAGGCGCCGCCGCCGTGGCGGGCATAGCCGCCGTAGGTGTCCACGATGATCTTGCGGCCGGTGAGACCGGCATCACCCTGGGGGCCACCCACCACGAATTTGCCGGTGGGGTTCACCAGGAAACGGGTGCTGTCCTTGGCGGGCCGGAGGCTGAGGTCGGCGGTGGCGGGCTCCACCACGTGGGTCCAGAGGTCGGCGGCGATGCGCTCCCGCAGGGCCTTCTCCTCGCTCACCCCATCGATCTCGGCGGTGTGCTGGGTGGAGATCAGGATCGTGTCGATCGCCACGGGCTGATCGTTTTCGTACACCACGCTCACCTGGGTTTTGCCATCGGGCAGCAGATAGCCGAGGCTGCCGTTGTGGCGCACCTCCGCCAGGCGGCGGGCCAGGCGGTGGGCCAGGCTGATGGGCAGCGGCATCAGCTCGGGCGTTTCATCGCAGGCGTAGCCGAACATGATCCCCTGGTCGCCCGCGCCCACCAGATCCAGCGGATCACCGGCGTGGTCGTCGGCTTCGTTCACGCCTTGGGCAATGTCGGGCGACTGCTGATCCAGGGCCACCAGCACGGCGCAGCTGTTGGCATCGAAGCCGCCGGCGCGGGCGCCGCTGTAGCCGATGCGCTCGATCACGCCCCGCACCAGGGTGTTGAAGTCAACGCGGGCGGTGGTGGTCACCTCGCCGGTGATCAGGCAGAGGCCGGTGTTCACCACGGTTTCGCAGGCCACCCGCGAGGCCGGGTCCTGGGCCAGCAGTGCGTCGAGCACCGCATCGCTCACCTGATCGCAGATCTTGTCGGGGTGGCCTTCCGTGACCGACTCCGAGGTGAACACGTAACGGGAGGGCGATCCGGTGGGGCTTCCCATGAAGATTCGGCGGCGGCTCAACAGTGCGGATCAGCCTAAGGGCCCGCCCTTGGGGGCCTCAGCCAAGCTCAGCTCCTGCCAGTGGTGCACCAGGGGGTGGGGTTCGGCCAGGGGCGGCGGCGTGCTCCAGGCGGCGGTGTACCCCAGCGCCAGGGGGTGGGGGATGCCGGCGGCCACGGCCATGCGCAGGTCGCTGTTGGCATCGCCGATCAGGGCGCAACGGCTGGCCGGCACCCCCAGCTGATCGCAGACCCCATGCACCGCCGCGGGATCGGGCTTGCGGGGGCGGTGCTCCGCGCTCCAGAGCACCTGGAAAAAGGGGCGCAGGCCGTGGCTGGCCAGAAACTGCTCGATGCCGGCCATGTCGTCGTTGCTGATCACGGCGCAGGGCACCCCCGCCGCCTGCAGCTGCTGCAGCCAGGGCAGCAAACCGGCGGTGGTGGCGCTGGTGTGGTGGGCACCGGCGTGGCGGCGGGCATCGGCCGCGTCGGCCTCGGCGAACACCTGCTCACTGAGGGCCAGGGCCTCGGGCCAGCCCATCCCCACCTGCACCAGGGCCGTGGCCGTGGCGATCAGGTTGTGCTCGCGGCTGGCCACGGCGGTGATCCCCGCGGGGCAGATGCCTTCAGCCCGCAGGCCATAGGCCCGCTCCAGCAGGGGCTGCAACGGGGCGTGCAACGCCGGCGCCACCGCCTCAAGACACAACAAAACCCTGGCCTGGGCCAGGGTGAGAAGTTGGGGCTCGCTGATGCTGAGGGTGCCGTCCTTGTCGAACAGCACCGCCTGCACCTCACCGAGCCCCATGCCGCGCAGCTGCAGCAGGGGCATGGGATGGGATCAGTCGAGGGTGACGCCCATGGGCTCGTTGTCTTCGGCCTGCTCGAGCAGCATCTGCTTGTAGCGGGCGGCCATCTCCTCGGCCTTCTCGAACACCTTCTGGGGGTCGGTGAGCATGTCGCCGGGCTCGGGCTCGAGCGCCTTGGTGGAGAGGGAGATGCGACCGCGCTCGGCGTCGAGGTCGATGATCATCACCTTCATCTGGTCGTTCACATTGAGCACCGTGTGCGGCGTCTCGATGTGCTCGTGGCTGATTTCGGAGATGTGCAGCAGGCCGCTGACACCACCGATGTCGATGAAGGCGCCGTAGGGCTTGATGCCGCGAACGGTACCGATCACCACTTCGCCCACCTCGAGGCGGTTCATCTTGCGCTCCACCAGGGCGCGACGGTGGCTGAGCACAAGGCGGTTGCGCTCCTCATCCACCTCCAGGAACTTCAGGGGCAGGAAGTCGGCCACCAGATCTTCCTTGGGCTTGCGGGTGCTGATGTGGCTGCCGGGAATGAAGCCCCGCAGACCCTCCACGCGCACCAGGGCACCGCCGCGGTTGGTGGCAAACACCTCGCTGTAGATGGTGGCGTCTTCCTTCTGAAGCTGGCGCACCCGCTCCCAAGCCCGCTGGTATTCAATGCGGCGGATCGAGAGGGTGAGCTGGCCGTCTTCGTTTTCCTCGCTGAGGATGAAGAATTCGCGCTCCTCGCCAGGCTCGAGCACATCGGAGATGCCCTCCACGCGGTTGATCGACACCTCCTGCATGGGCATGAAGGCGGCGGTCTTGGCGCCGATGTCGATCATCGCGCCCTTCGACTCAATGGCGAACACCGCGCCCTTGACCACATCGCCGGGCTTGAAGTTGTAGTCGTACTTGCTCAGCAGCGACGCAAACTCATCCAGCGTGAAGCCCACACCCTCGATGTCCCGTGCGGCGGCCCGGCTGCTGGGGTCGTCGGCGCTGGGCACGTCATCGGGGATGCCGAGGTCGAGATCGGCGTCAGCGGCGAAGGCCTGATCAACGTCCAGGTCGGCCTCAACCACCGCCGTGGCGCTGGACTCGAGCTCAGAAGGGGTCACGGTCATGGGGAGACGGCGGTCTGCCGGAGGCAGTGCGAGAGGAACCCGAGCGCCGTCCGCCGACAGGCACAGGGGAATCCAGCACTATACAAAGGTGCCTTGGGGCCAATCCGCCGGCGATGCAGCAGGGGTGCGGGGATCAGCCCACCGCCGCTAGACGCTTGCTGCGGGGGGCGCGGCTGAGGCCTTCGAGGGTGGCCACAAAATCGCTGACGCTTTGGAACTGGCGGTACACCGAGGCAAAGCGCACATAGGCCACATCGCTCATCTGGGCGAGCTGCTGCAGCACCAACTCCCCGAGTTCAATGCTGGCCACTTCACGGCCGCTGCGGGCCTGAAGCTGCAGTTCCAGTTCATCCACCACCGCCTCCAGGCGGCTGGGCTCGAGGCCTGTTTTTTCGCAGGCCCGCAGCAGGCCATGCAGCAGCTTGTTGCGGTTGAAGGCTTCGCGGCTGCCGTTGCGCTTGAGCACCGTGATCGGCACGGTTTCCACCCGCTCGTAGGTGGTGAAGCGGAAGTCGCAGTGCAGGCACTCCCGGCGCCGGCGGACACTGCGGCCCGAATCGGCCGAGCGCGATTCCAGTACGCGGCTGTCGGTGTGCTGACAAGAGGGGCACTGCATGCCCGATCAACCGCCACAAGGGATGTTCAAGTTTAGACAGAAGTCGAGCGATTGAGAAGGGCTTCCAGCGCTTGGATTTGGTGGGCTGCCGATCGCAAACCAGCGCCAGATCATGAGACTGAGCGGCCCACAGATGGGGGTGGCCCGCAACGGTGAAGCCCACAAAAAAACCCCGCCGAAGCGGGGTTGGGAACAGGATCCGAGGCCAGGGGGCCAGGCTCACTTGCCGATCTTCGGGGGATCGCGGAAGGCGATGGCGAAGAACAGGGTGGAAATGGCCAGGGCCAGGATCAGGATGTAGGCAAAGCTCTCCATGGGGTCTCCTCTGGATCAGCTGAGGGTGGTGCCAGCGGGGGGCACGTAGCCCTCCGGCAGACGGCGGGTGGAACGGTCGCCCAGTTTCTGGAACAGACCGAACTCCACCTGTTCGCCCAGATCGGGGTCGATCCCGGCAAACACATCGCGGTAGAGGGTGCGGGCACCGTGCCAGATGTGGCCGAAGAAGAACAGGAGCGCGAAACAGGCGTGGCCGAAGGTGAACCAGCCGCGGGGTGAGCTGCGGAAGGTGCCGTCGGAGTGGTAGGTCTCGCGGTCGAATTCGAAGGCTTCACCCAGCTGGGCCTTGCGGGCCAGGCGCTTCACATCGGCCGGATCGGTGAAGGTCTGGCCGTTGAGGGCACCGCCGTACACCGTGGCCGTCACACCGGTCTGCTCGAAGGAGTACTTCGCTTCAGCGCGGCGGAAGGGGATGTCGGCGCGCACGATGCCCTGGCTGTCTTCGAGCACCACGGGGAAGTTCTCGAAGAAGTTGGGCAGGCGGCGCACCTGCAGGTCACGGCCCTCCTTGTCGGTGAAGGTGATGTGGCCGAGCCAGCTGGTGGGCAGGCCGTCGCCATTCACCATCGGACCCACGCGGAACAGACCACCCTTGGCGGGGCTGTTGCCGACGTAGTCGTAGAAGGCGAGCTTCTCAGGAATCGAGGCGTAGGCCTGTTCCTTGGTGGCGCCGTTGTCGAGGGCCGTCTGCACGCGGCGGTTGATCTCGGTCTTGAAGTAGCCCTGGTCCCACTGGTAGCGGGTGGGGCCGAACAACTCAATCGGGGTGGCCGCTGCGCCGTACCACATGGTGCCGGCCACGATGAAGGCCGCAAAGAACACCGCTGCGATGGCGCTGGAGAGCACCGTTTCGATGTTGCCCATGCGCAGGGCCTTGTAGAGGCGCTCCGGCGGGCGGGTGGTGATGTGGAAGATGCCAGCAATGATGCCGACGATGCCAGCGGCGATGTGGTGGGCCACGATGCCGCCCGGGTTGAAGGGGTTGAACCCTTCAGGGCCCCAGGCCGGTTGCACCGGCTCCAGGTGACCGGTGATGCCGTAGGGGTCTGAGACCCACATGCCCGGGCCAAACACGCCGGTGAGGTGGAAGGCGCCGAAACCGAAGCAACCCAGACCCGCCAGCAGCAGGTGGATGCCGAAGATCTTGGGCAGATCGAGGGCCGGCTCACCGGTGCGGGGGTCCTGCCAGATCTCGAGGTCCCAGTAGGTCCAGTGCCAGATGGCGGCCAGGAAGAGCAGGCCGCTGAAAATGATGTGGGCCGCTGCCACACCTTCGAAGCTCCAGAAGCCGGGGTCAACACCGGTTTCACCGGTGATGCTCCAGCCGCCCCAGCTGCCGGTGACACCCAGGCGGGCCATGAAGGGCATCACAAACATGCCCTGGCGCCACATGGGGTTGAGCACCGGGTCGGAGGGATCGAAGATGGCCAGCTCGTAGAGCGCCATGGAGCCGGCCCAGCCAGCTACCAGTGCGGTGTGCATGAGGTGCACGGCCAGAAGGCGGCCCGGGTCGTTGATCACGACCGTGTGCACCCGATACCAGGGCAATCCCATGGGGGTTAGGTCCGGGGAAACAACCAGCCACCCGCTCCGGGGGAACCGGTGGCGGAAGGCAGCACGATCAGCCCTCACCGGCCGGAGCCGGCAAACACTGAATCCGTGCTGGCGATGGTAAGGGGTTTGGCGGGCCCACCGATTCGATCTGACGCCAGCTGAAACGTGCCGTGATGGGGCCGGCCAGAATGGGCCCACTGCCGGAGCCGCCATGCCCGTGATTCGATTCGTGCGCGAGGGGCGCGATGTGGAGTGTTACCCGGGGGAAAACCTGCGGGAGGTGGCCCTGCGGGAGGGCATTGAGCTGTATGGGCTCAAGGGGATGCTGGGCAATTGCGGTGGCTGCGGCCAGTGCATCACCTGTTTTGTGGATGTGGTGGGGGAGAGCAGCCCCGGCAGCCTCAGCGGCCGCACGGCCGTGGAGGAGCAGAAGCTGCGGCGGCGGCCCCAGAGCTGGCGGCTGGCCTGCCAGAGCCTGGTGCAGGAATCGCTGCTGGTGCTCACCAAGCCGCAGGCGGGCCTGGGCGATGCGGAGGCCCGCATCGCCGCCGCCAAGGCCAGCCCTTTGCCCCCCGGGCCCACCGCCTGGCCAGTGCAGGAGCAGGAGGCCGATGGCGAGGACGGCGCCTCCGCCGCGGAAACCGCTACGAGCGATGAAGAGGCCTGACCCGGCCGGCAGAGCGGTGATACGGTCACCGGGCTGAACCCCGATTCCATGGAAACCAACGACCTCGGCTTCGTCGCCAGCCTGATGTTCGTGCTGGTGCCCACGGTGTTTCTGCTGGTGCTCTACATCCAGACCAGCAGCCGCCAGAGCTGAGTGCCGTGGGGCCTGGCGCGTCAGCGCCGCAGCCGCACACCAGCCCCACCAAGCAACCCAACCAAGCCACAGGCCCGGCCCTGCACCTCGCAGAGCCGGGTTTTTTGTGGGCCCTCAGCTGCGGCCTTCGGGTTCGCGCACCAGCAGCACCGGGGCCGGAGCATGCACCCGGATGTAATCACTCACCGAAGAGCCCAGCAGGCGGTCGATGTCCACCAGGCTGCGCGCCACCAAGGGGCGCCGGTCCTGGGAGGCAATCACCAGCAGGTCGGCTTTGTGCTGATCCGCCGCCTGACACACCCCGCGGCCAATGTCGCCGGTGGCATGGATGGGCTTGAGCTCCACACCGAGGGCGCGGGCCCGCTGGACGGCCTTGTCGAGCACCTCATCGGCGGGGGTTTTGCCGCCGCGGGAGGGGGTGATGTCCTGGCGGCTGATGTGGATGCCGGTGAGGCTGCCGCCAGGGATGTCGCGCACCAGTTCACAGGCCAGCTTGAGGGCGTCATCGCCCACGCCGGTGCCATCCACGGCCACCATCACGCGGTTGATGTGGCGCACGTAGAGGTCGTCGCGCACCAGCAGCATGGGCCGCGTGGAGAGCTGAAACACGTACTGGCTGGCGCTGTTGCTGAGGATCGACTGCAGCCGCCCCAGGCCCCGCGAGCCCATCACGATCAGATCGGCATCGAGCTCATCGGCCACCTTGAGCACGGTTTGCTTGGTGTCGCCCTGGCGAATGATCGTGTTCACCTCCGCCGGGTTGAGGCCGAGGCGCTGCACCGCTTCCGCCACGATGCCTGCCGCCTTCTGGGAATGCTCGGTGTAGTTCTCACCGGCCTGCTCCGCCACCACATGCAGCAGGTTGAGGCGGGCCTGCCGAACGGCGGGGATGTCGCGCAGCATGCGCACCATCTCCTCCACGTGGCCCTTGCCGGAATCGGCGATCAGAAGGTTGCGGAACACAGCCGTTGCAACGCGCTCCGGCAGCCTATGGCGAACCCATGGGGGCAGAGCCCTCCACCACGCACTCCGCAATGCAGAGCCCGAAGGAG
>JBEBCX010000062.1:0-8044 GCA_041157425.1 Cyanobacteriota bacterium
GGGCAAAGCGCGCCTGCAGCCGCAGGGTGTCGGCGATGTAATCGGCGCTGCCCAGGTGCCAGGCGGCCAGCTCCAGCAGATGGCCGGTGCCCACGGCGCTCTCGTAAAACGCTTCGGCCTGCTGCAGGTCAAACGCCCCGGGGTGCGCCGCCGCCAGGGCTTCGGTGGCCAGGGGCAGGCGGCGCTGCAGCTCCTCGGCGCTGAGCTGCAGGTGGTGCGCCAGCTGATGGCGCAGATCAAAGCCCCCCTCCAGGAAGTGCTCGATCGAGAGGGCGGTGCAGGTGCTCATGGGGGCTCACCGTAGGGGGCCCAGCTCCGCCCCCTCCCCGGGCACATCCAGCCAGCGGCGCAACCAGGCCGTCAGCACATAGAAGGGCAAGGTGTCCGCCAGGGCCGCCACCGCCTTGAACAGATAGCCGCTGGCGATGAAGCTGAGCAGCTGCGGCAGCACCGGCACCTCCGCCCGCAGCGGCAGCACGTGGGCGCCGTAGTGGCTGATCAACACCACGGCGGTGGTGTCCACCAGCTGGCTCACCAGGGTGGAGCCGTTGTTGCGCAGCCACAGGGCCTTGCCGCCGCTGACGCGCTTCCAGAAATGGAACAGCTGCACATCGGTGAACTGGGCCGCCAGGTAGGCGGCCATGGAGGCCCCCACCGCACCAAAGGCCAGGCCCCGCATGGCGAAGAAGGTTTGATCGGGGGCCCCCGGCACCCCGGGCAGCACACCCCCCAGCCACAGGATCAGCACGATCCAGCCGTTGAGCAGCAGCCCCACCCACACCAGCTGGCTGGCCTTGCGCTCCCCCCAGATCTCACTGATCAGATCGGTGCACAGGAACGTGAGCGGGTAGGGCAGGGCCCCCACGGCCACCACCACCGGCCAGGAGCCGATCTGCCCCAACTGCAGAAAGCGGGTGAGCCCCAGGATGTTGAGCATCCCCATGGTTCCCAGGAACAGGCCCGACAGCACCAGGTAGGCCAGGTCACGGCGCTGCTGCAGCGTCTCGGAGCTGGGGGTGGCGGCGTCGGCCGCGGGGGTGGGAACCATGGCCACACCCTGCCGCAGGCGGCCGGGGCCGCCCAGGGGTGAATGGCCAATGGCAACATGTGCGGCTGGCCCGCCTCCACAGCACCGTGACCTGCGGCTTTCTGGTGCTCGACAAGCCGGCCGGTCTGAGCTCCCACGGCTGCGTCAGCCGGGTGCGGCGCGCCTATGGCCTCAAACGGGTGGGCCATGGCGGCACCCTCGATCCGGCCGTCACCGGCGTGCTGCCCATCGCCCTGGGCCCGGCCACCCGGCTGCTGCCCTACCTCAATGGCGACAAGGCCTACCGGGGCCGCATCCAGCTGGGGCTCACCACCGACAGCGACGACCTGGAGGGCAGCCCCCTGCAGCGGCGCCCGTTGCCGCCGTTGGAGCACAGCGCCCTGGCGGAGGCCCTCGAGCCCTTCCGCGGCACCATCGCCCAGCGGCCACCTGCCGTGTCGGCAGTGCATGTGAACGGCGAGCGGGCCTACAAGCTGGCGCGCCAGGGGCAGCCCCAGGAGCTGCCGGCCCGGACCGTGACCATCCACCGCCTCGAGCTGCTGGCCTGGGACCCCGATCGGGGGCTGCTGGAGCTGGAGGTGCGCTGCTCCGCCGGCACCTACATCCGCTCCCTGGCGCGGGATCTGGGGGAGCGGCTGGGCTGCGGCGGCTGCCTGGCCAGCCTGCGGCGCACCGAGGCGCTGGGCTTCAGCCTGCACCAGAGCGTGCCCCTGGAGGCGCTGGACGCTGGGGCACCCCCAGCGCTGCTGCCGCCGCTGGAGGCCCTGGCCCACCTGCCCCAGCACCACCTCAGCGCCACGGACGTGCCGGGCTGGCGCTGCGGCCGCAGCCAGCCCTGCGGCCAAGCCTTGCCCCTCGACACGGCGGTGGTGGTGGTGGGGCCGGATGGCAACCTGGCGGGCATGGCCCGGATGCAGAGCGAAGGCCAGCTGCAGCCGCGGCTGGTGCTCGACGCCGCGGGCTGATCCTTCGCCATTCCGATCCCGTCTTCGCACATGGCCGGCCACAGCCGATGGGCCCAGATCAAACGCACCAAGGCGGTGGTGGACGCCAAGCGCGGCGCCGTGTTCACCCGCCTGGGCCGCGAAATCATGGTGGCGGCCCGCGCGGGCGCTGACCCGGCCGGCAATTTCCAGCTGCGCACCGCCATCGAAAAGGCCAAGGCGGCCCGGGTGCCGAACGCCAACATCGAGCGGGCCATCGCCAAGGGGTCCGGCCAGGGGGGCGCCGAGGGGAACCAATTTGAGGAGGTGCGCTACGAGGGCTACGGGCCCGGGGGCGTGGCGGTGCTGATCGAAGCCCTCACCGACAACCGCAACCGCACCGCCGCCGAGCTGCGGCTGGCGTTCAGCAAGCACGGCGGCAACCTCGGTGAAACCGGCTGCGTGGGCTACCTGTTCGACCACCGCAGCGTGGTGCGCCTGGAGGGCAGCGGCCTGCAGGAGGACCGCCTGCTGGAGGAGCTGGTGGCCCTGGAGGAGGCGGGCGGCCCCGAGGCCCTGGGCTACGAACTCGACCCCGAGGGGGCGGAGGTGATCGCCCCATTCGCCCAGCTGGAGGCCCTGCAGGACCAGCTGCGGCGCCGGGGCCTGCCCGTGGCCACCTGGGAGCACCGCTGGATCGCCCACACCCCCTGCCGGCTGGAGGATGGCCCAACCCTGGCGCAGTGCCTGAAGCTGCTCGACGCCCTGGAGGAGCTCGATGACGTGCGCAGTGTCACCGCCAACCTGGAGGCCGATGACGCACTCATGGAGTCGATCGGCTGAAGCAGGGCGGTGATCAGTGGAGCGGCAGCGCCGAAGCCGCCTCCGCATCCACCACCACCCGCAGCCCCGGGTGGCCCTGCAGCCAGCTGGCGGGCAGCTCCGGGCCGGGGGGCTCCAGCAGGCAGCGGCGCAACACCTGGGCTTTGGCGGCTCCTGTCACCACCAGCAACAACCGGCGCGCGGCCCGGATGTCGGCG
Source organism: Cyanobacteriota bacterium (assembly GCA_041157425.1). Classification (GTDB taxonomy): domain Bacteria; phylum Cyanobacteriota; class Cyanobacteriia; order PCC-6307; family Cyanobiaceae; genus Vulcanococcus. The sequence continues at coordinate 3,012 of JBEBCX010000062.1, forward strand.
GTGCCGAGGGTGATGGCCTGGGCCGGCACGGCGCCGGCATCGCCGCCAAAGGCCCCTGCGTTCTGCTGGCGGGTGGCGGCGCTCAGGGAGAGGCTGCGGCAGGGGGCATCCGCGGGGCAGGGGGGCTCGTTGAAGCCCACATGGCCGTTGTTGCCCAGGCCCAGCAGCTGCAGATCGATGCCGCCGGCGGCCGCCACCGCGGCCCCGTAGCGCCGGGCTTCAGCCTGTGGATCGGCCGCGAGCCCATTGGGCAGCAGCAGGGCACCGGCGGGCAGCTGCAGGGGATCCACCAGCTGCTCCTGCATGAACCGGGCGAAGGAGCTGCCATCCGCCAGCCCCAGGCCCACGTATTCATCGAGGTTGAAACTGCGCCAGCCCGCCAGCAGGGCCTGCCGCTCCGGGCCGCTCAGCGCCGCCAGGCGGCGCCGCAGGGCCGCATACACGGGCACCATCGTGCGGCCCGTGGCCAACCCGAGGGTGGCGCCATCCCGCAGGGCCTGGAGCAGGGCCTCCGCCACCCGTTCCGCCACGCTGGCGGCATCGGGCTCCACCTGCAGGCCCGCCGGGGCCAGAGCCGTCAGGGTCGTCAAGGGGAACCGGTCAGGGCCTGGGCCTGTGGCTGGCTCCAGCCTGGCCCAGGGGCGGCCGCGACCGCCAGCGGGCCGTAGGGGCGCAGCTGGGTGCCGCGGTAGTAGTGCCGCAGGATCGCCGCGTAGCTCTCCCCCTGGCGGGCGAGCCCCAGCGCACCCCATTGGCTCATGCCGATGCCATGGCCATAGCCCCGGCCCAGGGCCACCAGCTGCAGCACCTCCGTGGTTGGGCTGGTGGGCGCCGGGAGGGTCAGGGCGGGCAGGGGCGGCGGCAGCAGCGCCGCAGCTGCAGGCTCCTCAACGGCGGCGGGAATGGGCAGCAGCGCAAAGCGCACCCAGGTGCTCTTCAGCCCCAGGCGGCTGCGCAGCTGCGCGCCGCTGAGCAGCAACGCCCCCGTCGGCCCCACCACCCGGGCCTGGCGCACCCGGCCCGTGGCGGTGGTGGAGAGCACCTCAATGGCGGTGACGCTCTCCAGCTCCGGGAAAGCACGGCTCAGCAAGGCGGCATCCAGGGGCTGACGCCACTCGCGCACCGGTGAATCGCGGTCAAAGTCAGGCACGCTCACCAGGTAGGGCAGCTGGCGGGGCCAGAGCTGACCGCTGCTTTCGGTGGCACTGCCGGCGCTGCTGCTGTGGAACACCGCATCGATCAGGGCGTCGTCGTAGGTGAGCACCAGGCCGCGGGTGCCCTCCACCGCCGCCCGGGTGGAGTCGGTTTCCGCCTCCACGCCCTTGTACACCTGGCTGGCGGTGGTGGCCTGCAGGTCAAACAGGGCCGCCGGTTTGCGCGCCTTGAGGGCGTAGGTGCGGGCGGCCACCGCCTGGGCCCGCAGGGCCTCCTGGGGCCAGCTGGCCGGCATCTCGCTGCCCACCACGCTGGCGAGGTAGGTCTCCAGCGGCACGTGGTTCACCACCTCCAGCTGCGCCTGGAGGCGGCCGCGGTAGCGGCGCTGCTGCAGCCAGAGGCCGGGATCCGGCTCGGCCACCGCCGGCAGCGCCTCCAGCCACAACTCCCGGGCCAGCAGCACCTCAGGGGCGGCTGGGGGCGCTGGACCCATCGAGGCCTCCGGGGCCGGCAGGGCCCGCAGCCGCAGCCAGCCGTTTTGCACATCGAGCTGCAACGGCGCCAGGCCGCGTTCCGCCGGCAGGTCCCACAGGGGGCGGCCCTGGCCATCGCGCACCCGCAGGCCGGAGGCCGCCGCCGCGGCCCGCAGCTGCACCGTTCCCCCCTGCCAGAGCAACACCCGCACCTGGGGCTGCTGGGGCTGGGGCTGGCCCAGGCGGGCCTGCACCGCCACCGGCAGGGCCAGCGCGCAGCCGAGCGCCAGCGAGGCCATCGGGGCCAGGCGGCGAAGCGCAAATGGCAGCGGGGGACGCATGGAATCCAGTCCAGGCCTGGCAGGCCATTGTGACGACCCGCCCGGGGGGACGCCAGCCCCGACATGGCACGATCAGCTCAGTGAGACCGGGGTTGCGCCGGCCGTGCAGGTCACCTTCCTCGGCACCAGTTCCGGCGTCCCCACGCGGGGGCGCAACGTGTCCGCCGTGGCGCTGCGCCTGCCGCAGCGGGCCGAGTTGTGGCTGTTCGACTGCGGCGAAGGCACCCAGCACCAGTTCCTGCGCAGCGAGCTGCGGGTGAGCCAGCTGAGCCGCATCTTCATCACCCACATGCACGGCGACCACGTGTTCGGGCTGCCGGGGCTGCTGGCGAGCCTGGGGCTGGCGGGCACCTGCAACGGCATCGATCTCTACGGCCCCGATCCGCTGCGCGACTACCTCGAAGGGGTGCTGCGCACCTCCTCCACCCGCATCGGCTACCCGCTGCGCACCCACCGGGTGAAGCAGGCGGCCCAGAGCGGAGCGGTGCTGCTCGACGACGACGACCTGCAGGTGCGCTGCACCCCCCTCACCCACCGGGTGCCGGCCTTCGCCTACCGGGTGGACCAACGGCCCCGGCCGGGGCGTTTTGCGGTGGAGCAGGCCCGCGCCCTGGGCATCCCCCCCGGGCCGATTTACGCCCAGCTCAAGGCGGGGCAGACCGTCACCCTCGACGACGGGCGCATCATCAACGGCGCCACGCTCTGCGGGCCGCCACGGCCCGGCTGCAGCCTCGTGTACTGCACCGACACGGTGTTCTGCGAGGCGGCGGTGGAGCTGGCCCGCGGCGCCGACCTGCTGATCCACGAGAGCACCTTTGCCCACGGCGAGGCGGAGATGGCGATCGCGAAGCAGCATTCCACCAGCACCATGGCCGCCCAGACCGCCCTGGCCGCCGGGGTGAAGCAACTGATGCTCACCCACCTGAGCCCCCGCTACATGCCGGGAAACCCCGTGACCCCCGACGACCTGCTGGCGGAAGCGCGGGCCATCTTCCCCAACACCGACCTGGCCAAGGACTTCCTCACCCTGGAACTGAGCGCCGCCGAAGCCTGAGGCTGCAACAGTTCGTGAGTGCCTGGGCCATGGGCAACCGGGCGGCCCATTGGCCGTGATACAAGGGCTCTGGCGCGCTCTGATCCGCCACATTGCCGGCGTTTTCGATGGCTTCTTTCTTCTCCTCTGCCCAGCGCACCCTGGCCCGGATGCTGGCCGGGTTGCTGGTGCTGCCCCTGGCGCTGCTGCTGGGTCTGGCCGGCCCGGCGCAGGCGGCCCAGTGGACCGCCGAACAGCTCACGGTGTCCGCCAACCCCGACGGCGCCCAGGTGAGCTTCAGCGAGCAAGAGATCAAAGCCGGGCGCAAGATTTTCAACAGCAGCTGCGGTGAGTGCCACGCCGGCGGCATCACCAAGACCAACCAGAACGTGGGCCTCGACCCCGAGACCCTGGCCCTGGCCACCCCGGCCCGCGACAACGTCGACGCCCTGGTGGACTACATGAAGGACCCCACCAGCTACGACGGCGAGTACAGCATTGCCGACGTGCACCCGAGCATCCGCAGCAGCGATGTGTTCGTGAAAATGCGCGACCTCAGCGACGAAGACCTGCGCCTGATGGCCGGCTTCATCCTGGTGGCCCCCAAGGTGCAGGGCCAGCAGTGGGGCGGCGGCAAGATCTACTTCTGATCCCCCCGATCAACGAACCTCAGGCCCCGCCCCACGGCGGGGCTTTTTTTGTGGGGATCAGCGGGGGCTAGGGCTGCGGCGGCGGCGGCAGCGCGTTGCCTGGCTCCATCGAGGCGGGCTGCTTGCTGTACCACCACTCCTGCAGGGGAGCGGCCAGCCGCAGCGGGAACAGGGTGAGCACGGTGGCGGTGGGGCGGGAGCCGGGCTGCAGGAGCTCCACCGCGTAGGAGGGGCAACGGCGTGAGGCCAGGTCCGCCACAAAGCGGCGGCCCACCCGGCGCCAGCTGGGCTCCTTGCTGCGCCAGGCGATGCGGCAGCAGGGCCAGGGCAGCTCCTCGCGGTCAAACAGGCGGCAACAGGGGCCCAGCACGCGGAAGCTGTACTGCCCGCCGGGGCTGGTGTGCTCGCTGCCCGGCTCAAACAGCCGATCCACCGACGAGGGGGCCTGGGAAGGGGTCACAACCGATGGGGGGTTCACCACAAAAAAACCACCCCGGAGGGTGGTTTGTGGGGCTGACGGGACGGGGCATGAACGGGCACGCCCGGCCGTCGGTGTGGTGCCAGGGCTCAGTAGAGCTCTTCTTCGGCGTGGGTCTTGATGGTGCAGTCGCTGGTGGGGTAGGCCACGCAGGTGAGCACGAAGCCAGCTTCGATCTGGTCATCGTCCAGGAAGCTCTGGTCGGACTGGTCGACGGTGCCGGCGGTCAGCTTGCCAGCGCAGGTGCTGCAGGCACCGGCACGGCAGGAATAGGGGAGGTCGATGCCCTGCTCTTCAGCGGCGTCGAGGATGTACTGGTCGTCGGGAACCTCGATGGTCTTGTTGAGGCCCTCTGCCTCGCTGATGAGGTGGGGTTCTGTGGGCATCTGGCCGCGAAGGCCAATGAGAATGCCCGGCACACATCAGCGTGACTTATGCAACATCCGCCCGCCGCAGGGTCATCAACCCCCATTGGCTCTGCTGGTCGGTGAGCTCCGCCCGCCACCCCTGCTCCGCCAGCACCGCCTGCAACCGCGGCGCCTGATCCACCAGCAACCCGCTGAGCAACCCCAGGCCATCGGGGGCCAGAACGCTCGCGAAGGCTGGTGAGAGCGCCTCAATCACCGGCGCCAGGATGTTGCAGAGCAACAGATCAGCGGGCCGGCCGTCCAGCAGCTCCGCCAGCCGCTCCACCGAGCCCAGCTCCACCTGCAGCTGCTGGCTGAAGCCGCTCACGGCGGCGTTGTCACGGGTGGCGCGCACCGCCAGGGAGTCGGTGTCAGCCGCCGCCACGCTGCGGGCGCCCTGCAGCAGCGCCGCGATGCCGAGGATGCCGCTGCCGCAACCCAAATCCGCCACCCGCGCGCCCGGCAGGGTCTGCAGCTGCTCGATCGCCTCCAGGCA
>JBEBCX010000063.1:0-7506 GCA_041157425.1 Cyanobacteriota bacterium
AACTACATCAAGGCCAACCACGGCATCAGCGGCGACGCTGGCGTGATTGCCAACAACTACATCGACTACGCGATCGCCGCTCTGGTCTGATCGTTGCGTTTGATGGTCGCAGTTGCTGCGACGCCGAGCCCCCCGCAAGGGGGGCTTTTTTGTTGCTGTTGCCCGGGGGGCGTGCCGGCAGTGCCACTGGCGATGGCAGCATCAGGCCCCAGCCGATCCCTTGCCGTTTGCCATGGCCGGCGATCCCATCACGGAGCCGGAGGCCCTGCGCCGGCTGCGCCTCACCGACGACCCCTCCGCCCAGTACTACGCCGCCTGGTGGTTGGGGCGCAACCGCAGCACCCACCCCGACACCGTGCCGCTGCTGCAGCAGGCCCTGCGCCAGCGCCGCCCGCGCGACCCCGGCGCCGGCGTGGAGGAGAACGCCGTGGCCCGCAACGCCGCCCGCGCCCTCGGCAAGCTCGGCGCCAGCGCCACAGCGGCGATCCCCGATCTGCTGGCCACCCTCGATGACGCCGACCCTGGCCTGCGGGAGGCGGCCGCCCGCGCCCTGGGGGACCTGCGGGCCGATGCTGCCGTGGCACCGCTCATGGCCCGCCTGGCCAGTGGCCCTGCGGTGGCTGGAGCCCAGGAGCCGGGCACGCCGCGCCTGCAGGAACCCTGTGACGCCCTGCTGGAGGCCCTGGGCCAGATCGGTGTGGCGGACGCTGCGGTGCTGGCCGTGATCCGCCCCTTTGTGGGGCACGAGCGTCCCCTCATCCGCAGTGCCGCCTGCCGCGCCCTGCTGCAGCTCACCGGTGAGGCCCACTGGGGTGAGCAGCTGGTGGCCTTGCTGCAGCACCAGCAGTTGCAGGTGCGCCGCGCCGCCCTGATGGATCTGGGGGCCGCCGGCTGGCGCCCCGCCCTCGAGCCAATTGCCACCACCCTGGCGGAGAACAGCCTCAAGCTGATCGCCCTGCGGGGCCTGGCGGAGCACCCTGGCGCCAGCGCCCGCGATGCCGGCACCGTGGCGGTGCTCGATGCCATGGACGCCCTGCTGTGATGAGCCTGTCTCCGCCCGTGGCCGATTTGGTGGCCGCCGTGCAGCGGGCCGACAGCGCCCTGGGCTTGCTGCAGGCCACCCAGGCCCTGGCGGCGTCGGCCCACCCCGATGGTGCCGCCTGCCTGGTGGAGGTGCTCGGCTTCAACAACCCCGGCGCCGCCGTGGCCGCCGTGGATGGCCTGGTGGCCATCGGTGAACCCGCCGTGGCCACGATCCTGGCCAACATCGATGGCTACAACTACGGCGCCCGGGCTTGGGCGGTGCGGGCCCTCGCCGGCATCGGTGATGTGCGCGGGCTGGCGGTGCTGGAGGACGCCCTCGGCCAGGACATCGGCCCCAGCGTGCGCCGCGCCGCCGCCCGTGGCCTGGGGCAGTTGCGGCTGGCTGGCCTGCCCGCCGAGGAGCGCGGGCCCATCGCGGCCCGCTGCCTCGCGGCCCTGTTGGCCGGCTGCGGCGATGGCGAATGGGTGGTGCGCTATGCCGTGGTGGTGGGCCTGGAGGCCCTGGCCCCGGAGCTGCGGGGCGACCCCGACGGCACCGGCGCCATCCTGTCGGCCCTGGAGCGGCTGAGCCGTGACGACCCGGAGGGGGCGTCGGTGGTGTGCCTGCGGGCCGCCTTGGCGCTCAGCCGCCTGGCCCCAGGCACGGCGCTGGAGGCCACCGATGGCTGAGCAGCGGCTGCTGTTTGTCTGCCTTGGCAACATCTGCCGCTCGCCGGCGGCGGAGGGGGTGTTTCTGCACCTGCTGGCCCAGGAAGGGCTCACGGAGCAGTTTGTGGTGGATAGCGCCGGCACCGGGGGCTGGCATGTGGGGCGGCCGGCGGATCGCCGCATGCGCGCCGCCGCCGAGCGCCGCGGCATCGATCTGCCCAGCCGCGCTCGACAACTGGAGCCAGGCGATCTGCTCCGCTTTGACCGCGTCCTCACCATGGATGACGACAACCTCCAGGCGGTGCAGGCCATGGCGCGCCAGCTGGGGGACCGCGATCTGGCGCGCATCGAACCGATGACCAGCCATTGCCGGCGCTTTCGGGCGCGGGAGGTGCCCGATCCCTATTACGGCGGTGAGGAGGGCTTCGAGCATGTGCTCGATCTGCTGGAGGACGCCTGCGGCGGCCTGCTGGAGAGCCTCAGGGCGGCTTCATGAAGAGCTCGCAATGTTGTGAAGACAACCTTTTGACATCTCCCTAGCTTCCGAGTTGCGGTTGTGGGACTGTTCGCAACCCACTGTTCTTCTCAGCTCGCCCCCCATGTCCCTCGTGAAAGCCCCCGCTCTGGGCATTGAGCGGTTTGCCACTGGCGCACAAAAGGAGCACTGGCGCCTCGGCTCCGATCAAGACAAGCGGGTGATCATCCGCGCCGTGTATCAACAGGTGCTGGGCGGCCAGTACCTGATGGCCAGTGAGCGGCTCGAGGGGGCTGAATCGCTGTTCTGCAACGGCTACCTCACCGTGCGCGAGCTGGTGCGCACCGTGGCCAAAAGCGCGCTGTACCGCGCCCGGTTCTTTGAAAACTGCAACCCCTACCGCTTCATCGAGCTCAACCACAAGCATCTGCTCGGCCGGGCTCCGCACAACAAGGAGGAGATGCTCCACCACTTCACGATCCTGCAGGAGCAGGGTTACGACGCGGAGATCGATTCCTACCTCGACAGCCCCGAATACAACGCCAATTTCGGCAACGACAACGTGCCCCACATGCACGGTTGGAATTACGCCGTGGGCCATGAGGGCCGCCAGTTTTCCTATCTGATGCAGTTGGCCCGTGGCGCCGCCGCCTCCGTGAAGGGTGATGGCAGCGGCACCCAGTTCAAGCTGGGCCAGGCCCTCCACCAAAACCGGCCGATCCCCGTGTCCGGCGCCGGCGCGGCCGTGCGTGTGGCCTCCTCCCCCGCCAGCTGGGCCCAGGCCCCCTCGGCGGCGCAGTACGCCCACATCAGCACCGATGGCCCCTTCCGCGCCGATGTGGCCTCCGGCAGCGAGCTGCCCGGCGGTGATCTGCCCAGCAGCCGCCGCATCGACGGCACCCCCGCCTACGGCTTCCGCAGCCAGGAGCTGCTGGTGTCGAGCCCCTCAGCCGGTGCCGCCGGCGAGGGCAGCCGCGTGGTGACCATCACCGCCACCGGCATCGCCAACAACGCCTTTGTGCGCCATGGCGCCTACACCACCCGCGTGCCCTTCAGCCGCATGAACGAGGCCCTGCAGCGGGTGATCCGCCAGGGCGGCCGCGTGGTGAGCGTGGTGGTGAGCGGCGATCAGCCCCTCGCCGCCAGCGCAGCGGCACCGGCCGCTGGCCACGGGGAGGCCCCCAAGCCCCGCAGCCGCGCCAAGAAGGGCTGAGGCCGCCGGCCCGCCCTGAATCCCCCGGCCCGCCGGCCTCGGGGTTCAGGGGCCGGGCTGGGGATCGGGCCAGGCGTCGTGGGGCACCCGGCTGCGGAACAGATCCACCAGCTGCTCAATCACCGCCTCGATGCTGAGGCCATCGGTGATCACCTCCACGGCATCCGCCGCCTGGGTGAGCGGTGCCACAGCCCGGGTGGAATCGAGGTGATCGCGCTCGGCGATCTGCGCTTCCAGCTCCGCCAGGGGCGGCACCGCAAAGCCCCGCTGTTCCAGGTCGAGGGCGCGGCGGCGCGCCCGCTCGGCCGTGGTGGCGGTGAGAAACACCTTCAGCTCAGCATCGGGGAACACCGCCGTGCCGATGTCGCGCCCCTCGGCCACCAGGCCGCCGCGCTCCCCCATGGCCTGCTGCTGGCGGGTGAGCGCCTCGCGCACACAGCCGTGGGCCGCCACCACCGACACCTGGCCGGTGACCTCCGGTGAGCGGATCGCCGCGGTGACGTCGTGGCCGTTGATGTGCACCTGCTGGCCCCCGGCGGCGGCGGTGCTCAGCTGCAGATCCAGGTTGGCCAGCAGCGGCTCCACGGCACCCGCATCGCTGGGGTCGGTGCCGCTGCGCTGCACCCACCAGGTCACGGCGCGGTACATGGCGCCGGTGTCGAGATAGATCAGGCCGAGCCGCTCCGCGAAGGCGCGGGTCACCGTGCTCTTGCCCGCGCCGGCGGGGCCATCAATGGCAACGATGGGGGCTCGGGTCATCAGAAACACGTGATCGATCAGGCGGGTGGCCCCGCAGTGGGCGGCCACCGCCAGCAGGGTGAGGCCCGCCAGCTGCGGCCGGGGCTGCAGGCTGAGGGGGTCGGTGGCCTCCACATAGTCCACCACCAGCTGCTCCCGCTCGAGCTGGTGGCGCACCCGGTTGAGCAGGGGGGCCATGGGCGCAGACCGTTCCAGGCCCTCGGCCGCGGCCCGCAGGATGCGCGGCAGGGCGGCGGCCTGCCGCCGCTCCTGGGGATCGAGGTAGCGGTTGCGGGAGCTGAGGGCCAGCCCATCGGCCTCCCGGCGGGTGGGGCAGCCCTCCACCTGCACGGCCAGACCCAGGTCGGCCACCACCCGGCGCAGGATCACCAGCTGCTGCCAATCTTTTTCCCCCAGCAGCAGCCGCTCCGGCCGAATCAGCGCCAGCAGGCGCACCACCACGGTGGCCACGCCGTTGAAGTGGCCGGGGCGCCGCGCGCCGCACAGGCCCCGCTGCAGGCCCTCGGGCGGCTGGATGCGCGTGAGATCTTCGTCCCCCTGGGGGTAGAGCTCCGCTGCGCTGGGGGCGAACAGGGCATCGGCTCCGGCGGCGGCCGCCAGGTGGCCATCGCTGGCCAGGTCGCGGGGGTAACGGGCGAAGTCTTCGTGGGGGCCGAATTGCAGCGGGTTCACGAACACACTCACCAGCACCCGCGGCTGGGCGCCGCTGCGGCGTTGGCCCGCCCGGCGGATCAGGCTCTGGTGGCCCGCGTGCAGGGCCCCCATGGTGGGCACGAAATGCAGGGGGGCATCGCCGCTGGCGGCGAGCCAGCGGCGCAGCTCAGCAGTGGTTTGCAGCAGCTCCACGGCTGACCTCCACGGCTCAGCTCCCTGGGGGCGACCCTACCGAAGGCCCCCCTGGGGCTTCAGGGCGCAGCCAGGCACAACAAAGCCCAGGGCGTAACCCTGGGCTGGTTGGGGCTGACGGCAGCGAAACCGGCAGGGCGCTGGGCGCCCCCGGATCACTGCTCACTGCAGCACTTCGAGTTTCACGCTGGCCACGCCACTGGCGACGACCCCCAGTTCGCTGGCGGCGCCGTGGGCCAGGTCGATCACGCGGTGGCCATGGAAGGGGCCGCGGTCGTTGATTCGCACCACGGCGCTGCGGCCGTTGTGGAGGTTGGTGACGCGCACCTTGGTGCCGAAGGGCAGCGAGCGGTGGGCGGCGGTGAGGGTGCCGCGGCGCAGCACTTCGCCGCTGGCGGTGCGGTTGCCGTAGAAGCCGGGGCCGTACCAGCTGGCCTGACCGCGGCTCACGGAACGCACCCGGCGCTCCAGGCTTGGGGGCTCCGACGGCGTGGCGATGGGCAGGGCCGGTGCGGCGGGCTTGTTGAGCGGAGACTCCTCAACGGATTCGCTGGCCTCGACGGTGCGGATGGCCAGTTCGATCGACGGGGTGCTCTCAGCGGCGGCAACACGACCCGTGGTGGCGAAGGCCGGGGTCAGGGCGGAGCTGCCGGAGAGGAGGAGGGCGGAACCGCCCAGAAGTGCAAAGCGACGCATAACAGACGGAACTCGCCGCGATGAACGCAGCCGTCACTGGGAAAGACGTGACCCGCCTGCAGAGGAACCAATCAACACTTGGAAAGAAGTTGTTGATGGGAACTGCTGACGAAGTTCCTAACGGGAATTGACGACGCCGCAAACGTAACGGAAGCCGTGTGGAGATTTGATCACAAACTGCCGCGGCGGGAATGATCAGCATTTGCGATCACATTTGCGAATCATTGGCTATCGCTGGGATCTCGCCGGGCCGCCAACCCCGCATTCGATCAGCAGCTGTGATCGGCTTAATAAGCTCCGCTGATCAGAAAATGTGCCGATCTGGATTTCGTCCATCACCTGGGGCCGTCCTGGTGGGCCCCTGGGCGCCGTGCCGGGGCAGGATCAAGGCAGATGGTTGCCTTCCGGGCATGGATTACCGCACTGCCGGCGTCGACGTGGTGGCCGGCCGCGCCTTCGTGGACCGCATCCGCACCAGCGTGGAATCGACGCGCCGCCCGGAGGTTCTCGGGGGGCTGGGTGGATTCGGCGGCCTCTGCCGCCTGCCGGCGGGCATGCGCAAACCGCTGCTGGTGTCGGGCACCGATGGGGTGGGCACCAAGCTCGAGCTGGCCCAGGCCCATGGCCGCCACCACGGCGTTGGCCTGGATCTGGTGGCCATGTGCGTCAACGACGTGGTCACCAGCGGCGCCCAGCCGTTGTTTTTTCTCGATTACATCGCCACCGGCAAATTGGCCCCTGAGGCCATGGCGGCGGTGGTGGAGGGCATCGCCGATGGCTGCCGGCGCAGCGGCTGTGCCCTGTTGGGGGGCGAAACCGCCGAAATGCCGGGGTTCTACGGCGCCGGCCGCTACGACCTGGCGGGCTTCTGTGTGGCGGTGGTGGAGGAGGACGATCTGATCGATGGCGGCCAGGTGCAGGCCGGCGATCAGATCCTGGCGGTGGCCAGCAGTGGGGTGCACAGCAATGGCTTCAGCCTGGTGCGCCGCATCCTGGAGCTGCCGGAGGCGGCAGCGGATCGGCCCCTCACCCCGGGTGGGCCGGCGGTGCTCGATGCCCTGCTGGAGCCCACCGTGCTCTATCCCTCCCTGGTGGCGGCGTTGCTGGCGGCGCCGGTGGAGCTGCATGGCATGGCCCACATCACCGGCGGCGGCCTGCCGGAAAATCTGCCCCGGGCCCTGCCCGATGGTGTGCACGCCTGGGTTGATCCCACCAGCTGGGAGCGTCCGCCGCTGTTCCGCTGGTTGCAGGAGAAGGGTGAGGTGCCGGAGGCCGACCTCTGGAACACCTTCAACCTGGGGGTGGGCTTTGCCCTGGTGCTGCCGGAGGCCTCGGTGGAAGCGGCCCTGGCGGTGTGTGCGGCGGAGGGCCACCGGGCCTGGCGCCTCGGCGAGGTGCGCCCGGGGGCGGCCCCGGCGGGTCAGCCGTTGGGCGGTTTGCCGCTCTGATCACCGCGGCCAGTGCTCCCAAGGCGGCGGAGAATTGCATCAGCCTGTGCACCCGGGCGATTCCTTTCTGGGAACCCTGCCTAGGGTGCATGCATCGTGGAGCACTCGCCTCGGTGAGCTGCTGCACAGCTTGGTCGCACGGTGGGGTCTGCGCCCTCCGTAGCCGCTGACGTCACATCCCTGACCACGCCCTAGACCTCGCCCAAGGGAACCCCAGCGCTGCCCCCCGCCAAGGGAGTCATCGCCGTTCTCTTGTCTGTTTCATATCCCTCCTTTATTTCCATAGTCATGGCCTTCAACGGCTCCTCCGCCCAGCTGGCTGGCGCATCGTCATCCCCTGCCGCCGCGCTGACGCGCTCCAGCCGGATCACCCGCCG
>JBEBCX010000064.1:0-7498 GCA_041157425.1 Cyanobacteriota bacterium
CGGGTTGTCTTACCGCGCCCGGCGCGACCAGGCCCGCGAGTGGCTGCGGGCGGTGGGCCTCGGGGCAGAGCTGCACAAGCTCCCCCACGACCTCTCCGGGGGCCAGAAGCAGCGGGTGGCGATCGCCCGCGCCCTGGCGGCCCACCCCCGTCTGCTGCTGGCGGACGAACCCACCGCCGCGCTCGATTCCCGCACGGGCCGCGAGGTGGTGGAGCTGCTGCAACGGCTGGCCCAGGAGCAGGGCTGCGCCGTGTTGATGGTCACCCACGACCCCCGCATCCTCGACATCGCCGATCGGCTGCTGCGCATGGAGGACGGTCGCCTCAAGAGCCTTCCGTCCACCGTTCAGTAGGGTGGTGAACATCTCCCCAAGACACCGCCGTTTCGATGGCCAAACGCCGCAACCTCAAGAAGGAAAAGCAAGAGCGCAACCGCGCCTATGCCCGCAAGTTCAAGAAGCGCAAGCTGCGCAACGATGGCCGCGGTGAGGGTGCTGGCAACGGCGTCACCGGCACCGCCAACAACGGTGGAGCCGCCGACTGACGCTCAGTCCACCCGGTCAGCCCGACCAAGCCGTGAAGGGGGATCCTGAGGGGTCCCCCTTTTTGTCTCCAGGCCCACCGCCCGCCACCGGATCATCCGCATGTTCCTGAGCGTCGTCATCCCCACCTACAACCGCCTGCCGATCCTGCAGAAATGCCTGCAGGCCCTCGAGCACCAGCGGCTGGAGGCGCCGATCAGCGGCTATGAGGTGGTGCTGGTGGACGACGGCTCCACCGACGACACGGTGGCCTGGCTGCAGCGGGAGGGGGCACGCTTCCCCCACGTGCGCCTGATCCAGCAGGACCATGGCGGCCCGGCGGAGGGTCGCAACCGCGGCGTCGAACACGCCCGCGGTGACGTGATCGTCTTCATCGACAGCGATCTGGTGGTCACCGCCGATTTCCTGCTCTCCCACGCCCGTCGGCTGGAGCAGAGCTGGGCGGACCGCGGCAACCGGCTGAGCTTCACCTATGGCGCGGTGATCAACACCGCCAACTTCGAGCACCCCACCCAGGAGCCCCACAAGCTGCGGGATCTCTCCTGGGCCTATTTCGCCACCGGCAACGTGGCCATCGACCGGGCCGTGCTGGAGCAGAGCGGCCTGTTCGACACCCGCTTCCGCCTCTACGGATGGGAAGACCTGGAGCTGGGGGAGCGCCTGCGGCGCATGGGGGTGGTGCTGGTGCGCTGCCCGGAGGCGGTGGGCTACCACTGGCACCCGGCCCTCAGCCTCGATCAGGTGCCGCGCCTGATTGAGGTGGAGCAGCAGCGGGCGAAAATGGGATTGGTGTTTTACCGCAAGCACCCCACGCGCCGGGTGCGCTTCATCATTCAGTTCACCCCCCTGCACCTGCTGCTCTGGGAGTTGCTCACCCTGGGGGGGCTGCTCAATGAACGCAGCCTGCGGCCGCTGCTTGCCTGGTTGATCCGCCGGGGCCAACCCGGGTTGGCCATGGAGATGCTGCGTCTGCCCCTCAACCGCATCGGCGTGCGCGCGCTCTATGCCGAGGCCCGGGCCGCCGGGCTGAGCTGAGTCCAGAAGGGCGGTTTGGTAGGGTGCCGGGGTTCATTCACACCGCACACCTGCGCGTTTCGGGTGACGGCGTTTGCCCCTCTGGCGACGCGTCCCTGGCAGGTGGAGGCAAACCCGAAACTCACCACAAACCATGGCTGTTGTCACCCTCGCCGAAATGATGGAGGCGGGTGCCCACTTTGGGCACCAAACCCGCCGCTGGAACCCCAAGATGTCGCGCTACATCTACTGCGCGCGCAACGGAGTTCACATCATCGACCTCGTGCAGACCGCCGTCTGCATGAACAACGCCTACAAGTGGGTCCGCAGTGCCGCCCGCAGCGGCAAGCGCTTCCTGTTTGTTGGCACCAAAAAGCAGGCCTCCGAAGTGATCGCCCTGGAGGCCACCCGTTGCGGCGCCGCCTACGTGAACCAGCGTTGGTTGGGCGGCATGCTCACCAACTGGACCACGATGCGCGCCCGCATCGACCGCCTCAAGGATCTGGAGCGCATGGAGTCCTCCGGCGCCATTGCCATGCGCCCCAAGAAGGAGGCTGCGGTGTTGCGCCGTGAGCTGGAGCGTCTGCAGAAGTACCTCGGCGGCCTCAAGAACATGCGTCGCCTGCCCGACGTGGTGGTGCTGGTGGACCAGCGCCGTGAAACCAACGCCGTGCTCGAGGCCCGCAAGCTCGACATCCCCCTGGTGTCCATGCTCGACACCAACTGCGATCCCGACCTCTGCGACGTGCCCATCCCCTGCAACGACGACGCCGTGCGTTCGGTGCAGCTGGTGCTCGGCCGCCTGGCGGATGCCATCAACGAAGGCCGCCACGGCGCCGGTGACCAGCGCGGCGGCTACGACGACGAGGAAGGCTGAAGCCTGACCCCTCACCCCCCGGCTGAACGGATTCAGCGGAGCTTCCCTGCGGGGGAGCTCCTGCCCGTTTGAGCCCCCAATCATTCCCCATTTCCATTTCCACCCCACCCATGGCTGAGATTTCCGCCAAGCTCGTCAAAGAACTGCGCGACATGACCGGCGCAGGGATGATGGATTGCAAGAAGGCCCTGGCTGAAACCAAGGGCGACAAGGAGAAGGCCGTCGAGTGGCTGCGTCAGAAGGGCATTGCCTCCGCTGAGAAGAAGTCGGGCCGCACCGCGGCAGAAGGGGCCATTGGCAGCTACATCCACACCGGCGCCCGCGTGGGCGTGCTGGTGGAGGTGAACTGTGAAACCGACTTCGTGGCCCGCGGCGAGATCTTCCAGGAGTTGATCCGCAACGTGGCCATGCAGATCGCCGCCTGCCCCAATGTGGATTTCGTGAAGGTGGACGACATCCCCGCCGATGTGGCGGAGCGCGAGAAGCAGATCGAAATGGGCCGCGACGACCTCGCCGGCAAGAAGGAGGAGATGAAGGAGAAGATCGTGGCGGGCCGCATCGGCAAGCGCCTCAAGGAGATGGCCCTGATGGACCAGCCCTTCATCAAGGACAGCGGCATGACCGTTGAAGAGATGGTCAAGCAGGTGGCCGGCAAGGTGGGCGAGAACATCCAGGTGCGCCGCTTTGTGCGCTTCAACCTCGGTGAGGGCATCGAAGTGGAGAAAATGGACTTCGCTGCAGAAGTGGCGGCCATGCAGGCCGCCTGATGCGGCGCCGCATCGCCCATCCCTGATCCTTGGATCCGAACGCCCGGCCCCTCGACGAGGCCCAGCGCCAATGCGACCTGCTGCTGGCGCAGCAGGAGCAGCTCACCCCAGAGCTCTACCGCGACCTGGCCCTGTACCTGCAGGTGCTTCGCGAAGGCCTGTTGCACGCGGTGCAGCAGGCCTGTTTTCATCTGGCCACCCAGGTGGCCCCCGAGCGCTACAGCCAGTTGCCAGCGGCGCGCCGCCAGGCGTTCCAGCGGCGCCTTGAAGCCCTGGTGCAGCGCTGCAATGCCTTGCTCACCGTGGAGCAGCTGATGGGGCTGGCGGCCCAGCAACAACGGCGCGAGCACCGCCGCCGCCGGCTCAGCCAACAGCAGCTGCTGCAGCGTCTGCTGAAGGACGGGGACGACGCCACCAGCGCCGGAGCCGAGCCGGCGGCGACCGCATCCGACCACCAGGCTGACCACCAGCCAAACCAACAGCCCGAACACCAGTCGCCCCAGCAGTCGGTTCACCTGAGCCTCGATCTGCCCCTGGCGGCCGACCTGTTCGACCAGGGCCTGCCGGGTTTGCCAGGCCTCGTGCCGCCGGCCCGTGGTGGCCCCAAGCCGTCTCCCCCGACTGAACCGCCCGGGGATGGTGAGAACTCCGGCAGCCTGCGCCTGATGCAGTCGCTGTTCCAGCTGGCTTCTGAGGAGCTTCACGACACCGCCCAGACCGCCGAAGCGCCGGAGCCATCACCGCCCCAGCTGGCAGCAACGCCGGACACACGCGTCACGGCCACCACCCTGCCCCGGGATCCGTTGCTGTTGCTGCGCTGGTGGACCCATCTCGATCGCGCCCTGCGGCGGCGGCTGCGCAACCTGTCCCACGCGGTGAATGTGGAATTGCTGCGGGTGGGGCTGGCCCAGGGGCTGCTGCCCATGGGGTTGCTGGATGCGGTGCTGGATGGGCAGCTGGAGGCCCTGCCGGCCCCCGCCAACCTGCTGCGGCTGCCGCTGCCCCTGCCGGAGGGCCATGCCCTCGAGCCAGCCATGCCCACCCAGGTTTTGGCCCTGTTGCTGCGCAGCGGTGACCTGGAGTTTGAGCAGCCCCGTCTGCGCAGTTGCCGCAAGCGGCTTGAGCAGCGCCGGCGCACATTGCGCACAATGGCCAAACGCTACGGCGGCTGGCAGCGCCGGCTGCGGGCGCTCCAAGCCGAGCAACAGTGGTTTCAGGACACTGCCCCACCCCCGATCCCGCCGGCGGACCGCTGAGGCTGGAGGGGTGGTTGCGGCCGTTGCAGCAGGGCCTGCAGCTGGAGGCCGACCGCGGCTTTGGCGACCTGCAGGGGCGCCGCGAACCCTTCCATGCCTTTCTGGCCCGGGAATTGCGCCAACCACCGGCCGGTTGCTCCCCCCCCCAGTTGGCCCAGCTGGACGAGCTCGCCAGCCGCTTTGAGGGCTACGGCGGCCTCACCCTCTCCCAGCGGCAGCAACTGGTGCGCCGCACCCGCCAGCACCTGCACGAGCTGCAGCGCAGCCTCGAGCCCCCCACCCCGGTGGCACCGCCACGGCTGCGCCTGGTGCCCAGCGGCACCACCCAGGTGCCCCAGGTGGCGGACCGCAGCATCCGCCCCGACACCCCCCTGGCGGAGCTGCGCGGTGTGGGCCCCAAAGGTGCCGCCAAGCTGGCGGCCCTCAACCTCTGGTTGGTGCGGGATCTGGTGCGCTACTACCCGCGCGATTACCTCGATTACGCCAACCTCGTGCGCATCGCGGCCCTGGAGCCGGGCCGCACCGCCACGATCGTGGCCACCGTGCGCCGCAGCCACAGCTTCACCAGCCCGCGCAACCCCAACCTGTCGATCCTGGAGCTGCAGCTGGTGGATGTCACCGGCCGCTTGAAGGTGTCCAAGTTTTTTGCCGGCAAGCGTTTCAGCTCCCCCGGTTGGCTGAAGCTGCAGCAGCGCCAGTACCCCCCTGGGGCCACCGTGGCGGTGAGCGGTCTGGTGAAGGAAACCCCCTACGGGCCCGCCTTCCAGGACCCCTTGATGGAGGTGCTGGAGAGCCCTTCGGCCCCCGTGCGCAGCGAACAGATCGGCCGGTTGTTGCCCGTTTACGGCCTGACGGAAGGGCTCAGCGCCGATCGCCTGCGCACCCTCATCCGCCCGGTGGTGGCCGCCGCCGCCGCCTGGCCGGATCCGTTGCCTGAGCTGGTGCGCCAGCGCCTGCAGCTGTTGCCCCTTGGGGAGGCCCTGCAACAGATCCATCTGCCGGATCACCAGAGCGCCCTCAGCGCTGCCCGCCGCCGGCTGGTGTTCGATGAATTTCTGCTGTTGCAGCTGGGGATGCTGCAGCGGCGCCATGCCCTGGTGAGCCGGCCCGCCCCACCCTTGCAGGCCCCGGCCGGAGCCCTGCTCAAGGCCTTCCTGGAGCTGCTGCCTTTCCCCCTCACCGGCGCCCAGACGCGGGTGCTCACGGAGATTCGCGCCGAGCTGGGCCGCGATCGTCCGATGGCGCGTCTGGTGCAGGGCGATGTGGGCAGCGGCAAGACCGTGGTGGCCATCGCGGCCCTGCTCACCGCCATTGAGGCTGGCTGCCAGGGGGCATTGATGGCCCCCACCGAGGTGTTGGCGGAGCAGCACTACCGCAAGCTGTGCGAGTGGCTGCCGCAGTTGCATGTGAGCTGCGCGCTGCTGACGGGCTCCACGCCCCTGCGCCGCCGCCGAAGCCTGCTCGCCGACCTGGCCAACGGCACCCTCAAGATGCTGGTGGGCACCCATGCGCTGCTGGAGGACCCGGTGCAGTTCCAGCGGCTTGGCTTGGTGGTGGTGGATGAGCAGCACCGCTTTGGCGTGCACCAGCGCAACCGGCTGCTCGACAAGGGGCTTCAGCCCCACCTGCTCACGATGACGGCCACGCCGATTCCCCGCACCCTGGCCCTGTCGCTCCATGGCGACCTGGAGGTGAGCCAGATCGATGAGCTGCCGCCGGGGCGCACCCCCATCCGCACCAGCCTGCTCTCGCCCTCTGAGCGCCAGCAGGCCTACGACCTGATCCGCGAGCAGGTGGCCTTGGGCCAGCGGGCCTATGTGGTGCTGCCGTTGGTGGAGGAGTCGGAAAAACTTGATTTGCGATCGGCGGTTGAGGTGCACGAGCAGCTGAGCCGCGAGGTGTTCCCCGACCTCACCGTGGGCCTGTTGCACGGCCGGCTGTCCAGCGCCGACAAGCAGGCGGCGATCACGGCCTTCGCCGAGGGGCGCAGCCAGGTGCTGGTGAGCACCACCGTGGTGGAGGTGGGCGTGGATGTGCCCGCCGCCAGCGTGATGCTGATCGAGCATGCCGAACGCTTCGGCCTGGCCCAGTTGCACCAGTTGCGGGGTCGGGTGGGCCGCGGGGCGGCCGCCTCCCATTGCCTTCTGCTCTGCGACAGCCGTCAGGCGGTGGCCCGCCAGCGGCTCGAGGTGCTGGTGCGCTCCACCGATGGTTTTGAGATTGCGGAGATGGATCTGCGGTTGCGGGGCCCCGGCCAGGTGCTCGGCACCCGACAGAGCGGCCTGCCGGATCTGGCCCTGGCCAGCCTCACTGAGGATGGGGAGGTGCTGGAGCTCGCCCGCGGCGTGGCCCAGGAGCTGCTGCGCCACGATCCGCAGCTGCAGCAGGCCCCTGCCCTGGCGGCGGTGCTGGCGGAGCAACGGCATCGGCTCGCGGCGGGGGGGAGGCTCAACTGATGCCCCTGCGCCCCTGGAGCCCCATTCCCATCGTCGACAACGGCGAGCCGCTGCTGCCGTTGCCGCCGGGCCTGCTGCGCCTGGAACCCCACCCCTACGTCGCCGTTGGGGCCCCCTATGGCGAGCAGGCGTCGCCGTTCCAGTTGCGCCAGGGTGTGATCGAGCGGTTGCTCGCGGCCCAGGCCCATCTGCAGCGCACGCACCCGCAGTGGCGGCTGGCGGTGTTCGACGCCTGGCGTCCCCTGGCGGTGCAGGCCCACATGGTGCAGCACGCCATCCGCAGCGAATGCCAGATCCGCGGCCTTGATCCCAGTCAGCCGGGGCCCGCGCTCACGGCCGTGGTGGCGGAGGTGGGCCGCTTCTGGGCACCCCCCAGTGCCGATCCGCTCACCCCGCCCCCCCACAGCACCGGCGCCGCGGTGGATCTCACCCTGGCGGATGCCAGTGGCCAGACCCTGCCCATGGGCTCCGAGATCGATGCCATTGGTGCCGTCTCCGAGCCCGATTACTTCCAGCAGCGGGCCGGCGAACTGGCGCCCGGGCCCGAGCGCGACCAGGCCCTGCGCTGGGCCGGCCACCGCGATGCT
>JBEBCX010000065.1:0-7702 GCA_041157425.1 Cyanobacteriota bacterium
TGCAGGGGGCCACCGCGGCCGGGCTCGACCCGCTCGATTACTGCGCCCTGCACGAGCTCACGGCTGGCCGTGCAGCTGCTGCAGAGCCTGGCTGAAGGCAGGGGCCGCCCCAGGGCCCCAGTGGCCCTCCAGGGAGCGCTCAGCGCCCCCCGGTGTGTAGAGCATGCGCAGCGACCACTGCTGGCGGTCGCCCTCCAGCTCCAGCCACCAGGGGCCCCGCTCCAACTCCAGGGCAATGGCCTCCTCGGCCATCAGCTGATCCTGCAGGGCACCGTGCTGGGCCACCAGGTCGGCCACGGCCTGCCGCAACCCCTCCGCCTCAGCGGCGGTGAGCTCCACGGCCCAGCCCTCGCCACCGATCAACACGGAAAAGGGTTGGCGGTCGCCATCCCAGGCCAACCGCCAACCCTCGCCTTCGCGCTGAATCAAGGTTTTGATCGCAGGGATCGAACGCCCTCGGGGCCTCCTCAATGATGGCCCGCTGCACGGGCTTCACCATGGAATCCTCGAGCAGCCCATCGAAATCATCAAAACGGCGCTGCTTGGCCCGGAAGGCGATGCGCACCGTGGTGAGGTAACGGTTGCTGGAGTGGCGCACCAGGCTCTCGGCGCGCTGGGCGAGCTCCTTGGGGCTGACGTTGACGCCGAGATACATGCACTACTCACCAATCGACCCATCGTAGGCCAGCAGGCTGCCGGGCAATGGCACGCTCACGGGAAACACCAGGGGTTCGCAGCCGGGGGCCAGCAGCCGGATCTCGCGCACCAGGTCGAGGGCGGCCAGGGGGGGCCGCAGCAGATCCAGCAATCCGTTGATCAGCTCCCGGTGGGTGCGGTCGCGGCATTCAATGCGCAGGCTGCCCCAACCGCGGCTGAGGCGGCACGCCAGCAACGGATCCAGCCGGCGGGCCAGATCAGGATCCTCCCGGTAGAAGGAGAACACCGCCAGGGACAGCCGATCCATCGCAACAGCGGACCCACTGGTCTCACCATGAACCGCCCGGCTGCGCCACCCTCGGAGGCGGCCGTTTCCCTTCAGCTTTGCCCCCATGGCCGGCACCCTCGCCATCGACCTGGGCAGCACCACCACCGTGGTGGCCTACCAGGGGGCCGATGGGGCGCCCCCCCAGCTGCTCGACGTGCCGCCCCTCAGCTGCGCCGACCCGGCGGTGATCCCCAGCCTGATCTGGATGGCCAGCGGGGATGAGGGCACAGCCCTGATCGGGCGCCAGGTGCTCGATGCCGGGCTGATCGAGCGGGGCGAGACCGGCCTGCATCGCGATTTCAAGCGCTGGATCGGCTCCAGCGGCGGGGCGGATGGCCGCCGCCGGCTCAGTCCGGAGCAGTGCGGCCAGCTGTTGCTGGAGCGGATCTGGCAGCGGCTGCCGGAGCACCTGCAGCCGCAGCGCCTGGTGCTCACCGCACCGATCGACAGCTACCGCGGCTACCGGCAGTGGCTGCTGGAGGCCAGCGCCGGCCTGGCGGTGCCGGAGGTGGCCCTGGTGGATGAGCCCACCGCCGCCGCCATCGGCGCCGGGCTGCCCGCCGGCAGCCGCGTGCTGGTGCTCGATCTGGGGGGCGGCACCACCGACCTCTCCCTGGTGGCCCTGCAGGGGGGGGAAGGCCGTGCCGCCGTGATGGCCCAGTTGCTGCGCTTCGGCGGCCGCGACCTCACCGACAGCCGGCAGGTCCTGCGCACCGCCACGGTGCTGGGCAAGGCGGGGCTGGCCCTGGGGGGCCGCGACATCGACCGCTGGATCGCCGAGGCCCTGCGGCCCCAGAGCCCCCCCAGCGCCGGCCTGCTCAACGCCTGCGAGCGGCTCAAATGCGCCCTCAGCAGCCAGGATCAGGCCCTGGCCCTGTGGAGCCCCAGCGACGGCGGCACCGCCGTGGAACTGCGGCTGCAGCGCCGCGAGCTGGAGGAGCTGCTGGAACGCCGGGGTCTGCTGCCCCTGCTGGATGAGCTGCTGGAGCAGGTGCTGGCCTCCGCCCGGGCGGCGGGGGTCGGCAGCGACGCCATTGATGCGGTGCTGCCGGTGGGGGGCAGCAGCCGCATGCCGCTGGTGCGCCAGTGGCTGCAGCAGCGCCTGCCGGGGGTGCCGCTGCGGGGGGAGCGTCCCGTGGAGGCGGTGGCCCTGGGGGCCCTGCGGCTGACGCCCGGCGTGGCCGTGAAGGATGTGCTGCACCGCGGCGTGTCGCTGCGCTGCTGGGACCAGCGCAGCGGCGAACACCGCTGGCACCCGCTGTTTGTGCCAGGGCAGACCTGGCCGAGCGATCAACCGCTCACCCTGCGGCTGAGCTGCAGCCGCCCGCAGCAGGGCGAACTGGAGCTGCTGCTGGGGGAACCGAGCCCCGAGCAGCGCCGCGAGGTGGTGTACGTGGATGGGCTGCCGGTGCTGCGGCAACGGGCCGCGGGCAGCAGCCGGGTGGAGCCCTGGCCGGAGCCGCCGGAGGCGGTGCCGCTGCAGCCCCCCGGGGAGCCGGGAGACGACCGCCTGGAGCTGCGCTTCCGCATTGATGGCGAGGGGATCCTGCAGCTGGAGGGCACCGACCTGCTGCTGCAGCAACCGCTGACCCCCAGGGCCCTCGGGCGGGTGCGCTGACGTGCCGGCTGCCGCTCTGCCCCCGCCGCCGTGATCGCGGGCCCACGCATCCATAGAACAGATCAGCGAGCCGCCCCCTCCCCTTGGCCATCCGCCGGCACCGGCTTCCACGCTTCTGGCTGGTGCTCACGCTGGGGCTGGTGACCGCCGGGGTGGGCGGCGCCTATTGGTGGGAAAAGCAGTTGCCCGAGCGCCTGGCCCAGGCCGCCGCCGCCGGGCGTCTCGACGACTGCCTGCTTTATGGCGAACAGCTGGCCGCCCTGCGCTGGCTGGGGGGCCGTGCGCCCCAGGAGCAGGGGCAATGCCGCCGCCGCAAGGCCGAGGAGCTGTGGCAGCAGGACCGCTGGGGTGAGGCCCTGCGGCTGCAGCAACAGCTGGTGAACTCCGGCACCAGCACCGCCGCCGACCAGCAACGGCTGCTCACCTGGCAGCGGCAGCTGGAGATCCGCGCCCTGCAGCGCTACCGCGACGGCGACCTGGAGGGCGCCCTGGCCCTGCTGCGCAACCTCAACGCCGCCCAGAACGCCGATGGCACCAGCCTGGGGGACAGCCTGCGGGAAGACTGGAACCGCAACCGCTACCAGCAGCAGCGGGCGGCCCAGCTGATTCCCCAGCGACGCTGGTGGGAAGCCCTCGACGCCCTCAACCGCATCGACCACCCCTGGTGGAAGCAGCGCACCCTGGGGCTACGCCGCCAGGTGGAGCAGGGCATCGCCAGCCTCAGGGACAGCGCCGAACGGGAGCACGACAGCCATGGCGGCGGGCTCGAATCCAATGTGCCGCCCGAGCGTCTCAACCAACTGATCACCGAACACATGGCCCGCGGCCTCGACGACTGGCAGGCGTTCAGCGCCGCCTGCCGGGAACTCGGCGGCAAGGTGGTGGAAGCCGGCCCGGAAACCAGCTGCCGGCGCTGAAGGCCCGTGACAAGATGGGCCCCTCCGCACGCAGCGCCCTCCATGCAGCCCGGTGATCAGGTCACGGTGAGCCAGAGCGTTGTGGTGTATCACCACCCCGAGCACCGCGGCCAGGCCTTCGACCTCAAGGGCCAACAGGGCGAGGTGTTCCAGGTGCTCAACGACTTCAAGGGCCGCACCATCAGCCCGACCCTGCCGGTGATCGTGGCCTTCGGCCGCTTCCGCGCCCACTTCCGCAGCGACGAGCTCGAGCCGGCCAGCTAGCTCACGTCCTTCAGCAGGAACACCCCCTCCTCCCCATCGATCTGCTGCAGGCAGAGGGCGATCAGCTCCTGGCGGCTGGTGGGCACCACCCGGCCGCAGAAGTCGGGCTGAATCGGCAGCTCCCGGTGCCCCCGGTCGACCATGGCCAGCAGCGCCACCCGCCGCGGCCGGCCCCAGGGCTGCAGCGCCTCCAGGGCGGCGCGCACGGTGCGGCCGGTGAAGATCACGTCATCCACCAACAGCACCTCGCGGCCGTCGAGGCTGGCGGGCAGTTGGGTGGGGGGCGCCAGCCGCGTGCCCACCCGCTCGAGGTCATCCCGGTGGAAGGTGGGATCGAGGCTGCCGCAATCCACGGGGTGGCCGCACAGCTGCTCCAACCGCTGGGCCAGCACCTCCGCCAGGGCCACGCCGCGGGTGGGGATGCCCAACACCAGCAGCTGGCGGCTGTCCACCAGGCTCTCCAACACCTGGGAGGCCAGCCGCTGGAGGGTGCGGTCCAACTCCGCGGCGGAGAGAATTTCGAGGCGTTCGGCGGCCATGGCGGAGGGGGGCGGAACGGCTGTAGCCAAAAGCTGACGCAACCGGGATCACGGCGGGATCACGGATGGGTGCAGGGTAGGTTGGGTTCAGAAGGCGTCGCGGAAGCAGGCAGGATTCACCGGGTGACCGCTGTACCGTCCACAGAGTCCACGGGCCAGGAATCCGCGCTTCCCAACCGCGCCCAACAGGGCAGCGTGGCACCGGTGGTGCTCTGCATCCTCGATGGCTGGGGCTACCGCCACGACGATGAGCACAACGCCATCCGGGCGGCGGAAACCCCGGTCATGGATGCCCTCTGGCATGCCTACCCGCACACCCTGATCGAAGCCAGCGGTGCCGATGTGGGCCTGCCGGACGACCAGATGGGCAATTCGGAGGTGGGTCACCTCACCATCGGTGCGGGCCGCATCATTCGCCAGGAGCTGGTGCGCATCAGCCAGGCGGTGCGCGACGGCAGCCTCAACGCCAACCCCGAACTCAACGCCCTGGCCGACCGGTTGCTGGCCAGCGGCAAGACCCTCCACCTGATCGGCCTCTGCTCCGACGGTGGCGTGCACAGCCACATCGATCACCTGGGGGGCCTGCTGCGCTGGGCCAAGGGCCGCGGCTTGACCGACGTGTGCGTGCACGTGATCACCGACGGCCGCGACACCCCCACCCAGAGCGCACCGGGCTTCGTGGCCACCGTGGAACAGCAGATCGCTGAGGCGGGGGTGGGGCGCATCAGCACCCTCTGCGGCCGCTACTGGGCCATGGACCGGGACAACCGCTGGGACCGCACCGAAAAGGCCTACACCCTCTTCACCGACGAGGGGGAGATCAGCCCCCTGACGCCGCAACAGGTGCTGGAGGAGGCCTACGCCAGCGGCATCACCGACGAATTCATCGAACCCACACGCCTGGATCAGGGCGCCATCGGCGATGGCGATGGCCTGGTGTGCTTCAACTTCCGCCCCGACCGGGTGCGCCAACTGGTGCGGGCCCTGGTGGTGCCCGACTTCAACGCCTTCGAGCGCGAAGCCATCCGCGATCTGCAGATGGTCACCTTCACCCAATACGAAGCCGGGCTGCCGGTGTCGGTGGCCTTCCCCCCTGAATCCCTCGATGGGCTGCTGGGCCAGGTGGTGTCGGAATCGGGGCTGCGCCAGTTCCGCACCGCCGAAACCGAGAAATACCCCCACGTCACCTATTTCATGAACGGTGGCATCGAGCAGCCCTACCCCGGAGAGGACCGCCACCTGGTGCCCTCCCCACGGGTGGCCACCTACGACCAAGCCCCGGCCATGTCGGCCGATCAACTCACCGACAGCTGCATCGCCGCCATCAACAAGGGCATCTACGCCCTGGTGGTGATCAACTACGCCAACCCCGACATGGTGGGCCACACCGGGGCCATGGACGCCACCGTGGAGGCCATCGGCGCGGTGGACCGCAGTGTGGGCCGTCTGCTGGAGGCCACCAACCGCATGGGCGGCACCCTGCTGGTGACCGCGGACCACGGCAACGCCGAATTGATGGAGGGCCCCGATGGACGCCCCTGGACCGCCCACACCACCAACCCGGTGCCGGTGATCCTGGTGGAGGGGGAAAAGCGCAAGCTGCCCGGCCATGGCAACGCCGTCGACCTGCGCAGTGGTGGCGGCCTGGCGGACATCGCCCCCACGCTGCTGGAAATCCTTGGCCTCCCCCAGCCCGCCCGGATGACCGGTCATTCCCTGATCGTGCCGTTGGGCAGCCCGGCGGTGCCCAGCCGCATTCCCCAGACCCTCGGGGTCTGATCCGGCCACAGAAGCGACTGCCTAGGCTCCACCCATGCTTCAAACCACCTTCACCTGGATCTGGCTCGGAAGCGGCGTGCTGCTGGTGATCAGCGTGCTGCTGCACAGCCCCAAGGGCGACGGCATGGGCGGCCTTGCCTCCAGCGGCAGCTCCATGTTCAGCAGCGCCCGCAGCGCCGAAGCCACCCTCAACCGCATCAGCTGGACCCTGCTGGCGGTGTTCCTCGGCCTGGCCGCCGCCCTCAGCGCCGGCTGGCTCAAAGGGTTCTGATCCAGGAGCATCCGTGATGACCCGCCGCGGCCTGCTGGCACGCCTGCTCAGCCTGGGCACCCCCCTGCTGGGCGCCAAACCCGCCGAGGCCGCCAGCCCGGCCGCCGACCCGCGCTGGCAACTCAGCGATGCCGCCTGGAAGGCGCGGCTGAGCCCCGCGGCCTACGCGGTGCTGCGCCAGGAGGGCACCGAGCGCCCGTTCAGCAGCCCCCTCAACGGCGAAAAGCGTGCCGGCACTTTCGATTGCGCCGGCTGCGATCTGCCCCTGTTCAGCTCCCAGGCCAAATACGACAGCGGCACCGGCTGGCCCAGCTTCTGGCAACCGCTGCCGGGTGCCATCGCCACCAAGATCGATTTCAAGCTGATCGTGCCCCGCACGGAATACCACTGCAAACGCTGCGGCGGCCACCAGGGGCATGTGTTCAACGACGGCCCTCGGCCCACCGGCAAGCGCTACTGCAACAACGGCGTGGCCCTCAGCTTCCGGCCCTCCTGAGGCGGGGCCCGCAGCTGAAGCCAGCCCAACAAAAAAGCGCCCCCGCAGGGGCGCTTGGATGATCCGTTGGCTGGCTTGAAGGAGGGGGGAGAGTCCCCCCCTCACCGGGATCAGTAGTCGAAGTCGCCGCCGCCCATGCCGCCACCGGCGGGAGCAGCTTCCTTCTTCTCGGGCATGTCAGCCACGATGCACTCGGTGGTCAGCACCATGCCGGCGATGGAGGCGGCATTCTGCAGACCGGAGCGGGTCACCTTGGCGGGATCGACGATGCCGGCGGCCAGCATGTCGACGTACTCGCCGGTGGCGGCGTTGTAACCCTCGTTGAAGGGCTTGTTCTTCACGTGCTCGGCCACGACGGCGCCGTTGGCACCGGCGTTCTCAGCAATGCGCTTGAGGGGAGCGGTGAGGGCGGAGGCCACGATGGTGGCACCGATCAGCTCTTCGCCGGCCAGGTTGGAGGCGGCCCACTGCTCGAGGGCGGGGGCCAGGTGGGCCAGGGTGGTGCCACCGCCAGGAACGATGCCCTCTTCAACGGCCGCCTTGGTGGCGTTGATGGCGTCTTCCAGGCGCAGCTTCTTGTCCTTCATCTCGGTCTCGGTGGCGGCACCCACCTTGACCACGGCCACACCGCCGCTCAGCTTGGCCAGACGCTCCTGCAGCTTCTCCTTGTCATAGGAGGAGTCGGTTTCGTCCATCTGCTTGCGGATCTGCTCGCAGCGGGCCTTCACGGCCACCTCGTTGCCTTCGGCCACGATGGTGGTGGTGTCCTTGTTGATGGTGATGCGGCGGGCGGTGCCCAGCATCTCCAGCTTGGCGTTCTCCAGCTTGAGGCC
>JBEBCX010000066.1:0-7205 GCA_041157425.1 Cyanobacteriota bacterium
GCTGCGCCCCGGCCTCCGCCGCGGCCCCTGGTGGGGCGGGCGCCACGGGGGCGGTGGGGGCTTCCCCTGGGCTGGGCCGAGGTTCTGGACGGCCGCAGGCCCCCAGGGCGAGGGCCAGGCTTAGCAGCGTTGTCCCAATGGCGCGCCGTGCCCTCATGCGAGCACCGCCGCCTGCTCGGCCGTCAGCCGTCCCGCCGCCAGCAGCGTGCGGGTGATGCGGGCAATGTCGAGCACCGCATGCACCCGGTAGCCAGCGGCCTGCAGCCGTTCACGGGCGCGGCGATCGCGCTGGCCGCCGTGGTCGATGAACACCACCACGTCCTCCACCACCAGGCCGGAACTCTCCAGCTTGCTGATCCCCTCCAGCACACTGCCGCCGGTGATCAGGATGTCGTCCACCACCACCACCCGGTCCCCCTCGTTGAAGTCGCCCTCGATGAGGCGGCGGGCGCCGTGGGCCTTCACCTCCTTGCGGGGGTAGATCAGCGGTTTGTGCAGCGCCAGCGAGAGCCCCGTGGCGGTGGGCAGGGATCCGTAGGGGATGCCGGCAATGCGATCGAAGCGCAACCCCTCCAGCAGGCTGGCGTAGCTGTGCAGCACCCGGTGGAACAGGTTGGGGTCGGAAATGATCTGGCGCAGGTCCACGTAGTAGTTGAACACCGCCCCTGAGGCCTGCACGTACTCGCCGAACAGCAGGCAACCGATGTCAAACAGATCCACGATCAACTGGCTGTCGGGCTCGCTGGCCTCCTGGCTGTCGCTGGACGGTTCCGCCACCCAGATGGCGCAGCTGTTGCCCTCCGCCCGCGGGTGTTGGCTCAGCCAGCGCTCACGGCGCCGGTTGATCAGCCCCTTGAGGGCGGCGGCCTGTTCCCCCAGGTCGTCTTCCACCAGGAGGTTCTGGGGCAGCGGCAGCAGCAGTCCGTCGGCGGCGTCGTTGAGCCCCGCCTCCAGCAGGCCGTCGAGCCGCTCCTCCTCACTCCAGATGCTGCGCAGCATCAACACGCGCTCCGGCGCCGCCTGGCGCACCTGGCCGAGCACGGTGGGATCGCTGGTGCCCACCTCCAGCAGCAGCTGATCCGGGGTGCCCCAGAGCTGGCACTCGCGCACGATCTGCAGGAACAGCGGATCCCCCTCGCTGGGGTGGTACTGGATCCGTTTGGCGGCGGGGTTGGAGCTGCGGCAGGTGATCACCACCGCCTTGTCGGCGTAGAGCAGAAAGGGGGCCGCAATGTCCTGCCCGGCCAGGGGGGACAGGGTCACCGCATCCACCCCCAGGTCTTTGAAGAGGTAGTGGGCCAGGGCGGTGGAGGAGTTGAGATCGCCGTGCTTGGCGTCGATGATCAGGGGCAGATCGCGCGGCACCAGATCGCGCACCTCCAGCAGCAGCTCCAAGCCCAGGGGGCCGAGGGCCTGGTAGAAGCCGAGGCTGGCCTTGATGGCGCACACGTGGGGGCTGGTCTCCTCCACCACCGCCTTGATCCAGTGGCGCGCCTGGCTGAGGAACGAGCGGTTGGCCATGCCCCGCCGCTGGGCCCAGCTCTGCAGCATCTCCGGATTCGGGTCGAGACCCGTCATCAGGAGCGATTGGCGCTCGGCGATGGCTTCGGTGAGTTGAACGAAGAAGCCCATCGCCCCCTGGATGGCGTGTTGCGTTGCTAAGCCATCCCCCTCGCCAACGGCAGGGGGGGTCACAGGTCGTAGCAAATCGGGCGCAAGGGCCAGGGGGCAAGCTGCCGATCTGGCCCAGCCCACTGGCACCGCTGCGGTGGTGGCGATGTGATCCGCTCGCTGAGGCCATCCCGTGAATCAGGATCTCGACCGCCACTGCCTGGAGCTCGCCGTGGCCGACCTGCGCCACCTGCACCCCACGCAGCGCTGGCTGGCCCTGGCCCAGTTCCGGGCGATCGATCCGCGGTTGGCCAGCCGCCTGCAGCTGGAGCTCGCGTACCAGCTCGCCTAGCCCGGCGGGCAGTCGCGGTTGGCCAGCATCGACGCCTGGCCTTTGCCATCCCGCCGCAGGGGCTGCAGGCCGAAGTCGTCCTCACTTACGTCAAAGCTGCCGCTGCCGCAGAACAGGGTCAGCTCCCGCTGGGTGTAGCGGCCATGGGCGCGGCCTTTCCCCTGCTGCATGGCCATGCCCAGGCATTGCTGCTGGTTGCCCCACACGCAGCTCGCCGCCCCCAGCAGCCCCCCCAGCACGTTGGTGGCGATCTGCTGGCCGCGGTCGATCTCGAACCGCTGCACCGCGTAGCGCCGGCGTCCCAGGGCCTGGTCCTGGGGGTCGGGGGGCAGTGGTCGGCTGAATGCCTCCTGGCTGTCCACCGTCCACTCCCCCAGCCTCTGGCCGGGTTTCAACTGGCTCCCCAGGCCGCGGGTGAGGGCCTCAAAGCGGTCCTTGGGGTAGCCGTGGTGCTGGAACGAGATGCGCTCGTAGTCACCCATTTCGAACATCAGATTGGCCGTCTGGGCGAAGTTCTCCACCGAGAGGGCGCCGTTGGCCAACAACCAACCCAGGAACACACCGGTGCGCCAATCCGCCGCCAGCTCCTCCTGCTTCACCGTGATCCCCAGGCCACCGGTGTAGGGGCCCCGTCCCTGTTCAGCGTTGATGTGGTGCCCCCATTCGTGGGCCAGCACCGTGAGGTCGAGCAGCAACAGCTCAGCGTCGGTTTTGCCGCGGGCCGCCGCCACGCTGCGGCGCAGGTTGAGCGCCATGGCGAGCTCCTTGCTGGGCGGGCAGTAGTAGGCCATCGGGTGCTCCACCCGGCTCACCCCACAGCCCTTGGCCTGGTCTCCGGCAAACAGCAGGCTGGGCTGCTCGCGGCTGCCCCAGTAGCGATGCAGCAGCTCGTGGGCGGCGCGCAGGTAGCGCTTGCGTTGTTCCGCCGGTGAGCCCTCGGGGTTGATGCGCAGGGTTTCCAGGGCCTTTGCCTGGGCTGGGTCGGCTGGCTTGGGGGGCGGCGGTGGCGGTTCCTGACCGGGGGCCCAGGGTTGGGCCTGCAGCGGCAGCGGCAGTGCCAGCAGGGGCAACGCCAGGGTGGCCAGCAGGCGCTTCATGGTGTGGCTTCCGTGTCGTCGGGGCGCAGCCGGCAGTGCAGCACCGCCAGGGCTTCGTCCGGCAGCCCCAGGAAGCGATCCAGCCACTTGGCGCCGCAGGGGGGCACCGTGGCCACACCCACCAGGGTGGTGGTGCCCGTCGGGCCCAGGGGCTCGCCGTGGCAGGGATGGCGTCGGCTGCCGCTGCCATCGCTGCGCAGGCAGGTGTTGATCTGCAGGTCGGGTGGTGCCAGCAGGGTGACACCCCCCACCCGCAGGCGAAAGCGGAAGGCGGCCTCAAACTCCAGGGCCACGGCACCACTGCCGGGGGTGACCACCCCCTCCAGCCGCTTGGGCAGCACCGTGATGCTCAGGCCGGGGGGCAGTGGCAGCCCCAGCACCCGCGTGCTGCGGCCGTTGAGGGCTGGAATGTTCAGCTGATCGGGCGGGAAAACCAACCGGTTTGTGCCGGGGGTGCCGCCTGTGCCGAGCGCTGCGCCGCCGCCGCCCCGGGCGTCGTAGCGAAACAGCGGATAGGCGCCGATGGCCAGCTGGCAGCCCTCGAGCGTCTCCAGCCGCCAGCGGCGGGCGGGGCCAGAACTCACGGCTGGCGCAGGGCCTCCAGCCCGCCACGGCCATGGAGCTCCGCCAGGGCGTCGTAGCCGCCGATGGCGGTGCCGTCGATGCTGATCAGGGGCACCGGACCGCCTGTGCTGACGAGCGTGTGATGCGGGATCCCGAGGCTGCGCAGCATGCGCAGGGCCCGGGCCGACCAGGGACATCCTTGCGCCACCGTGATCTGCACCCGCGGCTCGCTGGAGCCGACTGATTGGGTTGTGGAGGATGCCGGGGAGGTGGCCGCTGAGGGGGCCAGGAACCCCACCAGCAGGTCGGCGCCCCTGAGGATCTGGCTGCCGTGCTCCAGATGCCCACCCCACACCTGGCAGTCGGCGTCGGAAAAGCTCAGGTGCAGGTGCACCCCGCCGGGCCCGAGGGTTCCCTGCAGGGTGATGATCTCCAGCTCCCCCTCCAGCACCGTGGGCTCGGAGCGGCCAGGGCAGGCGAAGCAGGCGCGGCGCAGGTTGCCCACCACACTCAACACAAAGCCATCGGCCTGCTGCTGCTGGGCGAGGGCTTCCAGGGAGCGGCGGATGTCGGCACCTGCCTCAAGGTGCAACGGCAGCGCTCGCATCACAACCAATCCAGAGGGGGGAACGCTAAGGGCTGGCGGATGCGGTCAGGCCACCACCAGGTCGGCGGGCACCCACTGGGCGATGCGCTGTTCCTGGCGCACCAATTGGTAGCGGTTGAAATCCGACGGCTCGTGCCGGTAGAGCTGTTGCAGCTCCTGCAGCGAATCCTGCATCGACTGGAGCACGGGATGGTTGTCGTTCAAACGGCCGCTCGCAGGAACCTATAGAAAAGCTTAAGCCCGATGGGTCCCATGGGACCCGCTGCGGTGCGCAGCTTCGTGATTCGTTGCCGGCGGTGGGGGTCTGTGGCTACAGCGGAGGTGCATCGGGAGCTCTCCATGGATGAGGCATTTGCTGTGGTGGCCCATCCGCAGGTGCTGGTGGCCCTCGGGGCGCTGCTGCTGCTGGGGGTGGTGGCCCTGCTCGAATCGGCGGCGGCACTGCAGGCCTGGCGCTGGCAGCACGAGGCTGCGCAGGCGAACCCCGCCCGTGGTGGGGAGGCTGCCGCCGAACCCCTGGGACCGGAGGCCTACGACTGGTTGTATGAGTGAGCGCTCTGACCAGCGCTCGGGTTCGTCCCCATGCCCGCCCACAGCCTTGATCTGGCCCTCCAGCTCGGGTTGTTCGCTGTCTCCCTGCTGGCCAACCTGCTCTCCGCCCTCGCGGGCGGTGGTGCCGGGCTGGTGCAGCTGCCCGCCCTGATCCTGCTGGGGCTTCCCTTTTCTTTGGCCTTGGCCACCCACAAGCTGGCCAGCGTTGCCCTCGGTGTGGGGGCCACGGTGCGCCACCTGCAGGGGGAGAGCCTGAAGCCGCAGCTCACGGCGGTGATCCTGCTGAGCGGCTTGCCGGGGGTGTGGCTGGGGGCCCGCTGGGTGCTGCAGCTGCCGCCGCGGTTGTCGGTGCTGATGCTCGGGCTGCTCACCATCGCGCTGGGCTGCTATTCCTTTGCCCGTCCGCAGTTGGGGGCTGTGGCCCGGCCCCGCGCGCTCAGCCTGCAGCAGCACGCCATCGGTGCGGCTGGGCTGTTTGCCATCGGGGTGCTCAACGGCTCGCTCACCTCGGGCACCGGTCTGTTCGTGACCCTCTGGTTGGTGCGCTGGTATGGCCTCGACTACAGCCGCTCCGTGGCCCACACCCTCACCCTGGTGGGGCTGTTCTGGAACGGCACCGGTGCCCTCACCCTGGGCTGGAGTGGCCAGATCGCCTGGCGCTGGTTGCCGATGCTGCTGCTGGGCTCCATGGCGGGCGGTTATCTCGGTGCCCATCTGGCGCTGGCCAAGGGCACGGCCCTGGTGAAACGCTGCTTCGAGCTGTTGTGCTTTCTCATGGGCGTTTCGCTGTTGATCAAAAGCCTCTGAGGTGCCGATGCAGATCACCGTGGTTGGCAGCGGTTTCATCGGCCTGGCCCTCGCCCGCCATTGGCGAGCATCGGGTGAGCACCACATCACCCTCACCACCACCTCAGCGCAGCGCCTTGCTGGCCTGCGCCCCGTGGCGGATCGGGTGGTGCTGCTTGAGGCCGCCGATTCAGAGGCCCTGGGGGAGGCCCTGGCGGGGGCGGAGGTCGCCGTGTTCTGCCAGGCCCCCACGGGCAACCGTCTGGTGGATCCAGGCGTCTACCGCGACACCTATGTCGAGCCGTTCCTGAGCCTGCGGGGTCTGCTGCCGCGGCTGCCCGCCCTGCGGCAGATCGTCTACACCGGCAGTGGCTCGGTGTACGGCGATGCGGCGGGGGGCTGGGTGGATGAGCAGACGCCACCGGCCCCCCGGGATGCCCATGCTGAGGTGCTGCTTGAGGCGGAACGGCTGCTGGAGGCCTGCCGCGCTCCCGGGCGGCGGGTCTGTGTGTTGCGGCTCGGTGCGCTGTACGGGCCCGGACGGGATCTGATCCCACGCCTCTCCGGGCTGGCCGGCCGCCGCTGCCCCGGCGATGGGCGGGTGCATTGCAGTTGGCTCCACCGCGACGATGCCGTTGGGGCGATTGCCGCGGCGGTGGCCCAGGGTTGGGACCAGACCGTGAATGCGGTCGACGATGACCCCTGCACCCTGGCGGATCTGATGGCGCGGTTGGTGGACGCCACGGGGCTGGCGCCGGTGGCGTGGCAACCCCAGCAAGCCGAGCAGAATCCACGGCCGGACCGCCGGGTCAGCAACGCCCTGCTGCATCGGCTCGGCTACACCCTGCAGCATCCCCAGGTGCACCTGCCGCGTCTGGTGTCGATCGACCACAGCCTGTTGGCGGCCGTCAGTGCCCGCGCTGAAACCAGCGAGCGGCTGCGGGCCAACCACAACTTGCATCGCCATGAGGAGCCCGTTCAGCGGTTCCTCAATGCCCTGCAGCCCGGCACCTATGTGCGCCCCCATCGCCACCGGCGGCAGGAGCCCGGGGCGGGTTTTGAGTGCTTTGTGGTGCTGCAGGGCAGCGTGGGTTTGCTGGTGCTCAATGCCGCCGGCGGGGTGATCCATGCCCAGCGGCTTGATGCTGAGGGGCCGATGCGCGGTGTGGAGCTGGGGGATGACCAGTTCCACACCCTGGTGGCCCTCTCCAGGGATGCGGTGCTGCTGGAGCTCAAGCAGGGCCCTTACCAGCCCACGGACGACAAGGACTTCCTCCCCCAGTTCCCGGCCGAAGGCACCCCGGCAGCCGCGGACCAGGAGCAGCGTTGGCGGGAGTTGTTCGCTGGGGTGGCCCCATGAATGAGTGGGATCGGCTGTTGCGCTGGCACTGCGGCGACCTGCGCGATGAACGGCTCCGCCAGGCCTGTGGCCTCTGGATCGTGCTCACCGCCCTGGGCCGTGACCCCAGCCGCGAGGCCGCGCCCGAGGGCTTGGCCGTGAGCACCGCCCTGGCGCATACCGATTTGGCCAGTGCCGGCCCTGTGGTCTTCCCCCTGCCGCAGGGGCCCGCTGCGGTGCAGGTGTTCGGGCTCTGGCAGCCGGCAACGGAGCTCGAGGATCCGCTGCAGCGGGAGC
>JBEBCX010000067.1:0-7498 GCA_041157425.1 Cyanobacteriota bacterium
ACCCCAATCGCGCAGCAAACGCTCACGGTCGAACCGGCGGCGCTCATTCACCTCCTGCTGCAGGCGGCGCCGCAGGGCCTTGCCCACCCAGCGCTCGAAGGGGCGCTTCTTGGTGACCGCCATCTTGCGCTCCACCTCCAGCAGCTGGCCGGGGGTGAGGTCGGGGTTGAACGTGCTGATCAGCTCCAGGCTCTTGAGGAACATCTCCACGGCGCCGTCCTTGACGGTGCGCTCCTCATCACTCAGCAACTCCCAATCCAGCTCGGGGTAAAACCGCAGCCGGTTGGTGACGATCTGATCCTCAGGCAGCTGACCGGGCTCCCGCAGCCAACGGTCGGTGTTGGCGTCAAAGCGGCGCCAATACAAAAACGGGTTGAGATACACCACCTTGCCGGCCAGCTGAATGCTGTCCTGCTGGGACGGCGCTGCAGCTGGAGGTCCTGCTGGGGGGCGGCGGTCAAGGCTCCTGGGCCGGGGGCCCCGAGGGTAACGGAGCCCTGCGGCCGCGGCCATGGGCGCGGAGCCGCCCTATTCCCACTCGATCGTGCCCGGAGGTTTGCTGGTGATGTCGAGCACCACCCGGTTCACGCCCTTCACCTCGTTGACGATGCGGTTGGAGATGGTCTCCAGCAGGTCGTAGGGCAGGCGCGACCAGTCGGCGGTCATGCCGTCCTCCGACGACACGCAGCGCAGCACGATCGGGAAGGCGTAGGTGCGCTTGTCGCCCATCACCCCCACGCTGCGCACGGGGAGCAGCACGGCGAAGGCCTGCCAGATCTCGTTGTACAGGCCGGCCTCCTTGATCTCCTCGCGCACGATCAGGTCGGCATCCCGCAGGATGTCGAGCTTCTCGTCGGTCACGTCCCCCAGGATGCGGATGGCCAGGCCAGGCCCGGGGAAGGGATGACGGCCCACGATCTCTTCGGGCAGCCCCAGGGTGCGGCCCACCTTGCGCACCTCGTCCTTGAACAGCTTGCGCAGCGGTTCCACCAGCTTGAACTGGAGGTCCTTGGGCAGGCCGCCCACGTTGTGGTGGCTCTTGATCTTCACCGCCACCCGTTCGCCGGTCTTGGGGTCGACGTTGGTGCCGGCGCTCTCGATCACATCGGGATAGAGGGTGCCCTGGGCCAGGTAATCGAAGGGGCCAAGCCGCTTGCTCTCCTCTTCAAACACGCGGATGAACTCCGTGCCGATCAGCTTGCGCTTCTCTTCCGGATCGGTGACCCCCGCCAGTTTGTTGATGAACCGTTCGCGGGCGTTGATGTACTCCACCCGGATGTGGAACTTGCGATCGAAGAACTCCATCAGGAACTCCGGCTCGCCTTTGCGCATGAAGCCCTGATCGATGAACATGCAGGTGAGCTGATCCCCAATCGCCTTGTGCAGCAGGAAGGCGAGGGTGGAGGAGTCAACGCCACCGGAAAGGGCTAGGAGCACCCGCTTGTCGCCCACCTGGCGGCGCACATCCGCCACGGCCTCATCGATGAAGGCGGCGGTGGTCCAGTCGGGCTGGCAACCGCAGATGTGGTACACGAAATTGCGCAGCAGGGCCATGCCACACACGGAGTGCACCACCTCCGGGTGGAACTGCACGCCATAGAGCCGGCGGCTGTGGTCCGCCACGGCCGCCTCAGGGGTGTTGTCGGTGTGGGCCAGACGCACAAAGCCATCGGGCAGGCGCTCCACCGAGTCGCCGTGGCTCATCCACATCGTCGAGCCCTCCTCGACGTTGGTGAGCAGATCCGTGGGGTCGTCGACGTACAGCGGCGCCTTGCCGTATTCGGCGCGGCCGGCGGCCACCACCGATCCCCCCAGCTGCTGCACCATCAGCTGCATGCCGTAGCAAACCCCCAGCACCGGGATCCCCAGGTTCCAGAGCTCGGGATCGCACAGCGGCGCATGCTCCGCATACACCGAGCTGGGGCCACCGCTGAGGATGATCCCCTTGGGGTTGATGGCCTTGAGCTCCTCCGCCGTGGTGCTGCAGGCCATCACCAGCGAATACACCTCCGTCTCCCGCACCCGCCGGGCGATCAACTCGGAATACTGCGAGCCGAAATCCAGGATCACGATCGCCGGATGGCGATTGGTTTCGCCGATGGCAGGGGTACTCACATGCGTCCCGGGAAGTGGCTTCACCCTAGGTCTCTGCCCCGAAACGCCTGCAGCAACTGCTGCCCCAGCGGTCCGGAAGCGCAGATCTCGCGGCTGCGATCAAACAGCACCGCCCCCACCTCCAGGTCGTGTTGGCCATGGCGGGCCAGGTAGGCCCGGCTGCGCTGCTCCACCGCGGCGGCGATCCGTTGGCGCAGGGCCGCGGCGGCATCCCCGTCCCAGGCCGCCAAACCCCGCAACGCCTCATCCACACTGGCGGCGGTGGCCAGGGCCTGGAGCTGGGCGGCGGGCAACCCCTGCAGCGCCCCCTGGCAGGTGAGCACCTCCAGGCGGCCATCCGCCAGGTGGTGATGGGTGTGGAAGATGCCGCCCGCCAGCTTGATCAACTTGCCCTGGTAGCCAAACAGCAGCAGCCGGCGTAGCCCCTGCTCGGCCGCCGCCACCAGCAGCGGACCGATCCAGTTGCCGGCCTTGAGCAGCAGGGCCGGCGGCAGCCCCAACCGCGGCGCCAGCTCCAGGCCGTTCTCGCCAATCACGAGCACCAGGTCACCCCCCACGGACGACGCCTGGGCCCGCTGGCGCAGCTGGGCGAGTGCACGGCTCAACTGGTCGGGATCGGCACTGCGCTGCACCTCCGCCTGGGTGCCGATCAGGGCCAGCCCATCCACCACACCAAAGGCGGCATTGCTGGTGCGCTGGGCCAGCTGCCGCCCCCCCGGCAGGGTGATGCGCAGCAGCAGAGCCCGCTCCAGCGGCACCTGGGGGGCGAGGTTGCACTCCAGCAGCTGGCGCGCATAGGCGGAGAGGCAGGGATCGGCACTGGCGGCATGGACGCCCACCCCTTCACCGGCCTGCAGCTGCAGCCACGACTCCCCCGGCACTCGCGCGATCCAGGACGCCTCCACCCACACCGGCAGGCCGCGGGTGAGGTCGAGGCCATCCCCCGGGTCGCAACGGGCCATGGCCAGGGCCCGGTCAGGGGCCAGCAGCGCCGCCGCCTCCACCGCCACAGGCTCGGCCGCAGCCGAGGGGTCGTCCGGCCGCAGCTGCAACAGGGGCCGCGGATCGAACGGTTGATGCCGCAGTTGGCCCAGGGCCGCCACGGCCGCCGCCGCCAGCCACACCGGCAGGGTGAAGCCCTGATCAGCCATCAGCCGCGGTGGGGGTGAAGGTCATTTTTTAAGGTGGTGGATTGGCCGCCCTCCGGCCCCACAGCGCACCACCAGCCTCTCCCAATGCAGGACAAACTCACCCTGATGATTCCGGGCCCGACCCCGGTGCCGGAGACCGTCCTGCAGGCGATGGCCCGCCACCCCATCGGGCACCGCAGCGCCGACTTCCAGAAGATCGTGCGCCGCACCACGGAACAGCTGCAGTGGTTGCATCAAACCAAGAATGACGTTCTGGTGATCACCGGCAGCGGCACCGCCGCCATGGAGGCCGGAATCATCAACATGCTGAGCCGCGGCGACAAGGTGCTCTGCGGTGACAACGGCAAATTCGGCGAGCGCTGGGTCAAGGTGGCCAAGGCCTACGGCCTGGATGTGCAGGTGGTGAAGGCCGAGTGGGGCCAACCCCTGGATCCCGAGGCCTTCCGCAGCGCCCTGGAGGCCGACAGCGCCAAGGCGATCAAGGCCGTGATCCTCACCCACTCGGAAACCTCCACCGGGGTGATCAACGACCTGGAAACCATTGCCCGCCATGTGAAGGCCCATGGCACAGCCCTCACCATCGCGGACTGCGTCACCAGCCTGGGGGCCTGCAGCGTGCCGATGGATGCCTGGGGCATCGACGTGATCGGCTCCGGCTCCCAGAAGGGCTACATGATGCCGCCGGGCCTGGCCTTCGTGGCCGTGAGCGAGCGGGCCTGGGCCGCCTACGAGCGATCCGACCTGCCGAAGTTCTATCTGGATCTGGGCAAGTACCGCAAATCCGCCCAGGCCGACAGCAACCCCTTCACCCCGGCGATCAACCTCTACTTCGCCCTGGAGGCAGCCCTGGGGATGATGCAGGCGGAAGGCCTGGAGGCGATCTTTGCCCGCCATGCCCGCCACCGTGCCGCCGC
The DNA here is from genome assembly GCA_041157425.1 of Cyanobacteriota bacterium. Classification (GTDB taxonomy): domain Bacteria; phylum Cyanobacteriota; class Cyanobacteriia; order PCC-6307; family Cyanobiaceae; genus Vulcanococcus. Next base: position 4,181 of record JBEBCX010000067.1, read on the forward strand.
CCAGGCCGGCATGCAGGCCATCGGCCTGCCCCTCTATGCCGCAGCAGGCCATGGCAGCCCCGCCATCACGGCCGTGGCTCCGGAGGGGATCGACGCCGAGAGCCTGCGCAAAAAGGTGAAGGAGCGCTTCGACATCCTGCTGGCCGGTGGCCAGGATCACCTCAAGGGCCACGTGTTCCGCATCGGGCACCTGGGCTTCGTGTGCGATCGCGACGTGCTCACCGCCGTGGCCGCCATCGAGGCCACCCTCCAGGAGCTCGGCCTGCACAAGGGCACCGCTGGGGCTGGCGTCGCCGCCTGCGCCGCCGCCCTGGCCGGCTAATCTGCAGTGCAGCAAGGAATTGCCCAGCCAATTCCTTGCATTTTGCGGGTGTAATTCAGTGGTAGAATGTCAGCTTCCCAAGCTGAACGTCGCCGGTTCGAGCCCGGTCACCCGCTTCGATTCGGTGCTGTTTTTGATCACGAAAGCCTGCTCTAAATGCAGGCTTGATGTCTATCGAGGTGTCCGACAATGCCGATTGAGCCCTATGCCCTGGGCTTGATCAGCTGCAGCACCTGAGGGCCCACGCTGCCGGCCCGGCGCTCACAATCCAGGGCCTGCAGGATGGCGCGTCCGGCGACATCCAGTTGGCCGGCGGCGGCGGCCGCCTCGGCAACGGCTTCGTGGCCGGCCGCTTCTTTCAGCAGTTCGTCGCGACGATCCGCGGGTGCGGGCGCCTGGCGAGTCGCTTGCATGCCGACAGTTGAGCGTCGCCCGATCGTACCCCTCGCCGCCGGTGATGGCTGTGGTGCATGACAGCCATCACCAAATCAGCACAGGGGCTGGTGTGATGCTTGCGGTGTGGCGCTCAGCTCAGGTGCCGGGCTCTTCGCGGTTGCCGCCCAGTTCAGCGATCTGGGCACGCAGCTGGTCGATGCGCTGGGCATCACCGCGGGTGATGGCCACGGCTAGGGCAAATTCCAACTTCTCCAGTTGGTGACCACCCTCCGCATAGGCGCGGTTGGGAAGGGAGCCGGGGCCAGCGGTCTGGCAAGCCGGGGTGGCAGCGGGGCGATGGCTGGTGGGGAAGGCCATGGTTCGCTTTCTTCCCATTGTGTCACCGCTGGCAAGCCATCAGGCGGCCTGGTCGCCGTGCATGGGCTCATCGTGGAAGGGCTCGTGCGGCCATTGGGGCTCAGCGGCCAGCTGCGGGCTGTCCTCCATCGGCAGCTCCAGCAGGCTGCGGCAATCCGCCAACAGGGCGGACACCTTGTCCAAGCGCAGCAGATCATCGGGATCGGCCTCCGGCTGAACGCCGGCCTGGTCGAGCTGCAGCTGCATGGCCCCCAGGCGCTGCTCCAACTTGAGCAGCCGTTGCGACAGGGCGGCCACCGTCTGGGCCAGATCCTCCGTGGTGCGCGTGATCCGGAAGGACACCGATTCGCCGGACATGGGGTCTGGGAACAACTGGCCCCGATCACACCACAGAAATCCACAGCCAGCCAGCAGACTCGATCCCTGATCGCGGCCTCCGTCCATGGGCACTCCCCTGCACCTGCTGGCCTACCTGTTGGCCGGACTGGGGGGCGGGTTGCTGGCGCTGCGGAGTGGCATCCCCGCGGCGCCCCTGGCCGGAGCCCTGCTGGGGGCAGGCCTGGTGAGCCTCAGCGGACGGCTTGAGCTGGCCCAATGGCCCCTGGGCACCCGCACGGCCCTGGAGATCGGCATCGGCACCGTGATCGGCACCAGCCTCACCAACAACGCCCTCTCGGAGCTGCGGCACCTGTGGAAGCCGGCACTGGTGATCACCATCAGCCTGGTGGCGGCGGGCCTGGTGGTGGGGTTGCTGTGCAGCCGCCTGCTGGGCATGGACCCGCTGGTGGCGTTGCTGGGGGCCGCCCCCGGCGGCATCAGCGGCATGAGCCTGGTGGGCGCCGAATTCGGTGTGGGGGCTTCGGTGGCGGCCCTGCACGCCGTGCGGCTGATCACGGTGCTGCTGGTGCTGCCGATCACCGTGCGGCTGTTGGTGGGGCCGGCCACACCCCCTGGATGAGCGGGGCGACCATCGTTACCTTGGGCGCCTCGCCCCACCTGGATCCGATGGCACGCCCCCAACCAGCCCGCCTCCTGGCCCTGGCCCTGTTGGCCAGCGCTGGCTTGTTCACCGGGCCCGCCGTTGCCCAGGGTGTCGACCTCAGCTCCCCAGGGGCCAAAGGCGCCCGGGTGTACTGCAGCATGCGCGGCTCCGGCAACAGCCACGAGGTGAGCTGGACAGCGGCCTATGCCCTGATCAAACGGCAGAGCGCCTCGCTGTTCAAAACGTCTCCTGAGCACGCCGCGGTGATGATCACGGAGGCCGTGGTGAACAACCCCGGCAGCTTCCCCGACTGCGGCAAGTACCTCGGTGACCTCTACACCACCACCGTCAATCGTCAGAAGCAGGCGGCGGAGGGCTCTGGCCCCGCCACCACCACAGCCGCCGCAAACGCCAGCACGGCCTCAAGCTCTGCCAGCACCAACAGCCCTGCTCCCGCCGCCGGTCCGCGCGATCGCTACACCTATTAAGCGCTCCTGGGCCCTGGGGCTGGCGTTGCTGTTGGGGGGGTGCATCAGCGCCCCGCCGGAGCCCGGCCAACGCATCGCCGCACCGGGCGACTGCCTGCGCAAGGTGGAGATTGCCCAGCTCGACACCGCACTTCAGCGCTGCAATGCCGTGGTGGCGGCCCTGCCGAACGAACCCCAACCCCGCAATGACCGCGCCCTGCTGCACAGCCTGGCGGGCAACAACGCCGCCGCCTGCCGCGACAGCTTCGCCGCGGCAGCGCTGCTGAAGCGGCAGGGCAGCAAACGGCCCGATGCGGTGCTGGTGGAGGAGATCCAGCTGCGGCAGCGCAGCTGCCAGCGGTTGGCCCAGCGGCGGCCGATCACCACTCCGCCAGCAACTGCCGCACCATCGCCGGCAGCGCCTGCCGCTGCAACGCCGTAGAGCGCCGCTGCAGCAGCAGCTCAATGCGCTCCGCCTTGCTGGCGATCAGCCCATCCACCAGCTGATCCGCCAACCCCAGCTGCAGCCAGTGGCTCTGCAGGCTGGCCCCCATGCCGATGCGGTGGCAACGGTCCTCCGCCTGCTCGGCATCGCCGGGGGTCCAGGGGCGCTCCAACAGCACCACATGGCGGGCACGGTGCAGGGTGAAGCCCAGGCCGCCAGTGCCGAAGGTGCTGATCAACAGCCGCTCCTGCCCCGCCTGGAAACCATCCACCAAGCGCTGGCGGTCGGCCACGGGCTGGCGGCCCGTGAGCAGCACACCCCCCAGCTGGGCGTGCAACAACTGCGCCGC
>JBEBCX010000068.1:0-7110 GCA_041157425.1 Cyanobacteriota bacterium
CTGGGCGGCGAGCTGGGCGAAGGATTGGTCGAACACAAACTCGCCGTAGCTGTGCCCCTTGAGGTAGAGCGGCGCCGCGGCGATCAGGTGCTCGCCCTGCCAGAGGCCCAAATGGCAGGGCTGCCAGCCCTGGCGCGGCACCACACTGCCGCTGCGCTCGAGCCGCACCAGCCAGCGCCAGGAGTAAAAGGGAATCGGATCCGCAGCCGTGAGGGCATGCCACTGCGCCTCGGGAATCTCCTCCATCGCGCGATGCCAGCGGGCCGTGAGCTCAACCATCAGGGCAGGCGAGGGCTGGGGGCTGCTGCCGGAACCCTAGGCAGCGTGCTGCTGCTGGCGGCGACCCCAGGCACCGCCCAGGCGGGGTTGCTGGCGCCGCTGCTGTCGCTGATGCGGCCCCAACTGGAGTTGCGCATCACCGCCGCCTGCCAGCAATGGGCCGCCGCCGGCGACAAGGGCCTCGAAGAGCGCATGGGGCCGCCCTGCCGGGCCCTGGCGGGCCCCACCAGCCGCTGCCTGGTGGATGAAACCGAACGCAGCGGCCGGGGGCTGGGGGTGATGAGTGAGCTGCTGGCGGGCCGCTTCGGCGACGACAGCGAAGTGGTGGTGAAACGCTGCGCCGGGCGGTTGCTGGGGCTGCCGCCCGACAGCTTCCAGGACGTGCCCATCCGCGAACTGGCCAAGCGCTTTAAGGCGGCGGCTCCAGCGCCGGCGCCGGTGCCCTGAGCCGCCGGTAGCGCAGCAGCAATTCATCGCCACCGAGGGGCCGCTGCTCCTCAAGGGTCCAGCGGTTGGGCTCCAGCGCCAGCGCCGCCGGCAACCAGCTGTGGGCGCCCCCCAACAGCTGGGGGCAGAGGGTGAGCTGCAGGGCATCCACCAGCTCCTGCTGCAACAGCTGGCCCGCCAGCTCCGCACCCCCCAGCAGCACCAGGCGCGTTAGACCCGCCGCGCCCAGGGCCTGCAGCGCTTCGGGCCAGCCCTCCAGGGGCAGCTCCCGCGCAAACCCGGAGGGCAGCGGGCCCAGGCCCCCGGGGCGCAACAACCAGCGCTGCAGGGGCTGCTGGAAAAAGGGCAGGGCTGGATCCAGATCCCCCGAGCGGCTCACCACCACGGCGAGGGGCTGGTCGGGGCGTTGCTGGCGGCGGCGCTCGGCCAGCAGCTCAGGGCCATGGATCAGGCAGGTGCTGCCGTGGAGCCGCAGGGTGCGGGCACCGATCAGGCAGGCATCCGCCCAGGCCAGGGCCTCCTCCAGGGCGCGGCGGTCACCGCGGCCCCCCAGCTGGGCGGCACCCCCATCGGCCGGGGCGAGGCGGCCATCCAGGCTGACCGCCAGCACCAACCGCAGCTCAAGCGCCGGCAAGCGCCTCGAGGGCTTTGGGGCGCATGCCCAACTGGGGCACCTCGGCGAACACCTCGGCGGCGTTGTTGGGGCTTTCCTGCAGCCGGATCTTGTGCAGGGTTGCCCCCAGCTCCGCCACCGGAGCGCTCAACAGGTCGGCGATGTGCAGGGCGATGTTTTCTGCGGTGGGCACCGTGGTGGCGAAGTGGGCCACGTCCTTGTTGAGGAAGGTGTGGTCGAACGGCTCCACCACCAGGGCATCGACGCGCTCCTGCAGGGCCGCCAGGTCGCACACCATGCCGGTGCGGGGATCGATGCCGCCGCGCACGGTCACCTCCAGCAGGTAGTTGTGGCCATGGCCATGGGGGCGGGCGCACTTGCCGTAGATGGCGTCGTTCTGCTCCGCGGTGAGCTCCGGCCTGGCCAGGCGATGGGCGGCGGCGAAGTGGGTGCGGATGGTGAGGAAGGCTTCCATGGAATCGCCGAGCACATCGGCCCAGAGGGTGTCGGTTTCGTGCAGCCGCAGGCCCAGCAGCGGCAGGTGGGGCGCCAGACGGCGCCAAATGGCCAGGGCCAGCGCCTCGGTGGTGGGCAGCATGGCCTCGGGGCGCTCGAGCTCAAACTCCGGCCAGACCCCATTGAGGCAGCGGAAATCCAGCTGAGCGGTGACCTGCTCGCGGATGGCGTGCTTCACCTCCGAGAGGTTCAGCACCATGCCGTCGGCATCGAGCCCGCCCCCCATGGCCACGGTCAGTTCGTAGTTGTGGCCGTGGCCGGGCTCCAGGCTGCAGGCGCCGAAGCGGGCCTGGTTTTGTTCAGCGCTGAGCTCGGGCAGCCAGTAGCGGTGGCTGGCACTGAAGGTGGCCCGCCGCGTGATGACGCAGGGCCGGCCCTGGCCATGGGGGCGAACTGGGGCGGGCACCGGGCTCGCCGGGGGCGCCGCCATCACGGGCGGGGTCATGACAGCGCGTGTGGTGATCGCGCATCCTAAGAAGGTTGGCCGCCGGCCTGGCTGCTGCCCGATGACCGCCCCCCACAGCACCCTGCGACAGCGCCTGGAGGGCCTCAACCTCTACCTGGTGGGGATGATGGGCAGCGGCAAAAGCACCGCAGGCCGCCACCTGGCCCAGCAGCTGGGGTATCGCTTCCTGGATGCGGACAGCAGCCTGGAGCAGGTGGCGGGGCGGCCCATCCCCGAGATCTTCGCCAGCGAGGGGGAAGCGGGATTTCGCCGCCTGGAGGCGGCGGTGCTCAATCAGATCGCTAGTTGGCACTCGCTGGTGGTGGCCACCGGCGGCGGGGTGGTGACCCAGCCGCAGAACTGGGGCCAACTGCACCAGGGGGTGGTGATCTGGCTGGATGCCCCCGAGGCCCTGCTGCTGGAGCGGCTGCGTGCCGATCCCACGCCCCGGCCCCTGATGGAGGCCCCCGATCCGGCCGCCCGGCTGGCGGAACTGCTGGAGCAGCGCCGGCCCCTCTATGCCCAGGCCGACCTGCACATCCAGCAGGACGGCCGCCCCCCCGATCAGGTGGCAGCCCAGATCCTCGAGGCCCTGCCAGGGCTGATCAAGCAACGCAGCGCCCCGCCGGAGCACCGCCTCGAGGTGGTGAATGAGGCGGGCGAGCGGGGCCCCTCGATCAACTGATCGCCGGCGGCTCCAGCCGCACCGCAAACCACTGCACCACCACACCGGGCTCGAGTTCCAGCTCACAGGCGGTTTCCAGCAGCCGCTGGGCCCGGGCCGCCCCATCCGGCAGGGCCGCCAGGTCGGCCGGGGGCGCCGCCAACCGCGCCAACTGGCGCTCCAGCCAGGGCAGGGTCTCGGCGGCCGTGAGCAGTTGCTCGGCCCGGCCGGGCTCCAGCACCACGTAGTGATCCAGCTCGCGGATGAGGGGATCCGACATCACGGTCCGGGAACAACGGCAGCCCCTGCGGTCCGCCAGGATCGCCGCAGCCTGCCATGCCCATTGCCACGCCCCCCGTTACGCCCGCTTTTCGCTCCGGCGGTTTCGGTGCTGCTGGGCCTGCTGCTGGCCTGGCTGTGCGGGTGGGGGGGAGCCCCCGCCCTGGCGGCGGCGGCCCCTGCCGCCGACCCCCTGGAGCAGCGGCTGCAGAGCTGGCCGGCCTGGAGCCTGCCGGCGCCGCTGCCGCGCCCCCGCCGCGGCCACGACCTGCTCTACCCCGACTGGTTCGCCGGCCAGTGGCGGGCCACCAGCCATGACCCCAGCGGCCAGGAACCCGATCTGCACTACAGCGTGCGTTTTCAGCCCACGGCTGGGGGTGCGGCGGTGGGGGAGCGGGCCTTCAATGCCACCGCCATCGGCAGGGCCCTGCTGGGGGATCAGCTGATCACGGTGCGGGATGACCCCCGCAACCCCAACCGGCAACTGGCGGAGCTGGCGGGCGAGCAGCAGCTGGAATCCACGGTGGTGGGGCGGCGCAGCGCCCAACCGACCACCGACCTGTTTCTGGCGGACGAGCTGGCCCTGCAGGTGCTGCATGGCCCCGGCGATCCACGGGTCAGCCGGGTGGAAACCCTGAGCCGCTACCGGCGGATCAGCCCCGATCGGATCGAGGCCGAGCAGTGGCAGGCCCGCTACGCATCCCCCGCCGCAGGGCTGGCGGTGGATGCAATCGGCAGCTGGAGCGGCCAGCTCACCCTCGAGCGCGAACCGCTGACGGTGCCCGTGCCGGAGCCAGAGCAGTCCTAGGGACGGCCCAGTTGGGCGCCCAGGCGGTCGCGCCAGGCCCAGAGCGGCGCCAACTGCGGATCGTCGGCCAACCCGGGCACCCCGCGGCCCGCCAGGGGGGCGCCGGCGCTCTCCGGGAAGCGCAGCAGCGACAGCTGACCCATCACCGCCAGGTCCGCCAGGGTCAGTGCCTCACCCACCAAATAGGGCTGCCCCTGCACCAGGGCACAGAGCTGCTCGAGGTTGCGGCGCAGCTGCTCCAGGCCGCCGTGGTCGATCACCTGGCCCACACCCCGCAACAGATCGCCCGGCAGGGCGGCGGTGAGGGAGCGCAGCGGCGCCGGGGTGGCTTCGGGCAACAGGCCGGCGCGCAACACCGGATCGGCGGCGGCGGCCTGCACCAGCGCCAGCCGGGCCCCAGCCGCCAGGGCGGTGTCAGCCCAGTCTTCAAGCAGCAGCACCTGGGCCCGCAGGGCCGGATCGGCGGGCAGCAGCGCCGGCTCCGGCTGCAGCCGCTCGAGGTGGAGGGCGATGGCGCTGGAGTCGGCCACCACCTCCGCCCCATCCACCAGCACCGGCACCTGCCGCTGACCGGAGATCCGCAGCAACTGCACCTGGCCCAGCCCCGGCACCACCTCCACCACGGCGTAGGGCAAGCGCTTGGCCGCCAGCACCAGTCGCACCTTCTCGCAGAAGGCGGAATGGCGGAACTGATGGAGCTCCAACATCGGCTTTGAGCCCTTTGGCGGCAGAGTAGCCAGCAGAACCAGGCCAACGCCCTGCCCCGATGCGGGATTTCTTCCTCAACGTCACGCGCTATCCGCGCTACCTGATCGCCTTTGGCCTCGGTGTGGCCAACTCGGTGTTTGAACCCCTGGCCCAGCGCCGCAGCAACCCGGTGACCGCCGTGGCGCTGGTGGGGGCGCTGGTGAGCGGATTGCTGAGCCTGAGCCTGATTCTGCGTGCCATGGTGAGCGCAGATGTGAGCGCGTAGCGATGGCCCAGGGCAGGCGCGTCGAGCGGGTGGCGGCGCTGATCCGCCGCGAGGTGAGCGAGCTGCTGGTGAGCGGCATCAAAGACGAGCGGGTGAGCCTGGGGATGGTGAGCGTCACCAACGTGGAAGTGGCGGGCGACCTGCAGCACTGCAAGATCTTCGTGAGCGTCTACGGCAGTGCCGAGGCCCAGCAGCAGGCCCTGGCGGGGCTGCGCTCGGCGGCCAGCTACGTGAAGGGGGAACTGGGCCGCCGCCTCAACATGCGCCGCACCCCGGAAGTGGTGTTCCAGCTCGATCGGGGTCTGGAACAGGGCACCTCGGTGCTGGGGCTGCTGAACCAGCTGGAGCAGCAGCGCCAGGAGCGGGGCGAGATCCCAGAGGGCACCGGGGCCAGCGGCGATGGCGCCCCCTAACCCCGGCCACGCGGCCAACCCGTCCCTGCGCCGCCAGCTGGCCAGCCTGTTGGTGGTGCGGGGCAGCGGCCACAGCCGCGACGGCCAACGGCGCTACCCCCGCTGGGAGCTGAGCAATGGCGAGCTGCGCCGCCTGCTGGAGCAGGGGGTGGGCGGGGTGATCCTGCTGGGGGGCAGCGCCGAAGAGCTGCGCCTGCGCTGCGCGCAGCTGCGCCAATGGGCCGGCCAGCCGCTGCTGCTCTGCGCCGATGTGGAAGAAGGGGTGGGCCAACGCTTTGAGGGGGCCAGTTGGCTGGTGCCGCCGCTGGCGCTGGGGCGACTGCACGGGGAGGATCCCGAGCGGGCCGAGGGGCTGGCGGAGCGCTACGGCCGCTGCACGGGCCGCCAGGCGCGGCGGCTGGGGCTCAACTGGGTGCTGGGGCCCGTCTGCGACGTGAACAACAACCCCGCCAACCCGGTGATCAACGTGCGGGCCTGGGGCGACACCGTGCCGGCGGCCTCCGCCCTGGCGGCCGCCTTCCTGCGGGGCTGCCAGGCCGAAGGGGTGCTGGCCTGTGCCAAACACTTCCCGGGCCACGGCGACACCAGCACCGATTCCCACCTGGAGCTGCCCGTGATTCCCCATGGCTGGGAGCGGCTGGAGGCGGTGGAGCTGCCCCCCTTCCAGGCGGCCATCGCCGCGGGGGTGGCCTCGGTGATGACGGCCCACCTGCAGCTGCCGGCCCTGGATGCCGAGCGGCCCGCCACCCTGTCGGAACCGGTGCTCACGGGGCTGCTGCGGCGGCGGCTGGGGTTCACGGGCCTAGTGGTGACCGATGCGTTGGTGATGGAGGCGATCAGCGCCCAACACGGGCCAGCGGAGGCGGCGGAGCTGGCCTTCCTTGCCGGCGCCGATCTGATCCTGATGCCCGCCGATGCCGAGGCCGCCCTCGATGGGCTGGAGCGGGCGGTGGAGGCGGGGCGCATCAGCCCGGAGCGGCTGCAGGCGAGCCTGGAGCGGCGCCAGCGGGCCCTGGCCCTGTGCCCAGCCGAGCCCACCCCAGCGAGTCTGGAGACCCTGCTGGCGCAGCTGGAGCAACTGGTGAGCCCGGAGGATCGTGCGTTGGCGGCCGAGCTGCTGGAGCTGAGCCTGGAGACCCATGGCGGCGGGCCGCTGCCCATGGGCCCCGGGGTGAACCTGATCCGGCTCGACAGCCAGCTCAACAGCCCGCAGCTGCCGGCCCGCGCGCCGGCGCTGCTGCGCCCCGCCGCGGCCGGCTATGGGGCCCGCCTGCTGGATGGGCTCAGCCCCAGCCCCTGGAGCGGTGATCCCGACGCGCCCCTGGCGCTCGAGCGCCTAGGGGAGGGGCCGGTGCTGCTGCAGCTGTTGGTGCGCGGCAACCCATTCCGGGGCAGCGCCGGCGGGGACGAACCCTGGCCGGCGGTGCTGCGCCAGCTGCTGGCCGCCCGGCGGCTGGCGGGGCTGGCGGTGTATGGCAGCCCCTACCTGTGGCAGAGCCTGCGGCCGCTGCTGCCGCCACACCTGCCGGCGGCCTACAGCCCCGGCCAGATGCCCGAGGCCCAGGCCCTGGTGTTGCAGCGGCTGGGGCTGGCGGCCAGTGCCCTGGAGGGGGGCTTCACCGACTGAAGCCCACTAGCCTCGGGCCTGCTGCCCACCGGCACCGCCATGCTCA
>JBEBCX010000069.1:0-7301 GCA_041157425.1 Cyanobacteriota bacterium
CGGCCGCAAGATCATCGTGGACACCTACGGCGGCTACGCCCGCCACGGCGGCGGCGCCTTCTCCGGCAAGGACCCCACCAAGGTGGACCGCTCCGCCGCCTACGCCGCCCGCTATGTGGCCAAGGCCCTGGTGGCGGCTGGCCTGGCCCGCAAGGCTGAGGTGCAACTGAGCTACGCCATCGGTGTGGCCAAGCCGGTGAGCATCCTGGTGGAGAGCTTCGGCACCGGCGCCATCAGCAATGCCGATCTCACCGCCTTGGTGCAGGAGCACTTCGACCTGCGCCCCGGCGCCATCATCAACACCTTCGGCCTGCGCCAGCTGCCCCAGCAGCGCGGCGGCCGCTTCTACCAGGATGTGGCGGCCTACGGCCACTTCGGCCGCAGCGACCTGAACCTGCCCTGGGAGAACGTGGCCGCCATCGCCGCCACCCTGCAGCAGGCCACCGCCAGCCGCGTTGCCGCCTGAGCCCCTCGGCCTTGGCGTTGATCTGGGCAGCAGCGGCATCCGTGTTGCCCTGATCGATCACCAGGGGGCCCTGGCGGCGGCCGCTGAGGCCCCCTACCCCGGCCCCTTCGACGATCCCCAGGCCTGGCGCGCCGGGCTGATTGCTCTCTGCAGCACGCTTCCCGCGGATTTGCGGGCGCGGGTGGTGGCCATCGCCCTCGATGGCACCTCCGGAACGCTGCTGCTTTGCCGCCCCGATGGCACCCCGTTGGCGGGGCCCCTGGGGCTGGCGTTGCCGTACCACCAGGCCTGCCCGGATCACGCCCCTGCGGCGGCGGCCCTGGTGGGGCCGGCCGGCGCGCAGGCCCCCGCCGCCAGCGCCAGCGGCAGCCTGGCCCGGGCCCTGCGGCTGCTGGCCCAGGCGCGGGCTGCGGGCTCCGAGGGCCCCTGGCTGTTGCGGCACCAGGCCGATTGGCTGATGGGCTGGCTGCTGGCGGATTGGCGCTGGGGGGAGGAGGGCAACAACCTGCGCCTGGGTTGGGATCTGCGGGCCCAGGCCTGGTGGGGCACCATCGCCGAGCAACCCTGGGCGGCTGCCCTGCCGCAGGTGTGCGCCTCCGGCACGCGGCTCGGGCCCCTGGGGCATGACGCGGCGGCCGCCTTGGGGCTTCCCCCCAGCTGCCAGGTGGTGGCCGGCAGCACCGATGCCAGTGCGGCGGTGCTTGCCGCCAATCCCCAGCCCGGCGATGGCATCACGGTGCTGGGCACCACGCTGGTGCTGAAGCAATTTGTGCCCGAGCCGATCGAAGGCCCCGGCATCAGCTGCCACCGCCTGGCGGGGCGCTGGTTGGTGGGGGGTGCCTCCAATGCGGGCTGCGCCGTGTTGCGGCGCTTCTACAGCGACCAGCAGCTGGTGGAGCTCAGCCGCCAGATCGATCCACGCCGCCCCAGCGGCCTGGCGCTGCGGCCCCTGTTGCGGCCGGGGGAGCGCTTCCCCGTGGACGACCCTGCGCTGGAGCCGATCCTCGAACCGCGGCCCGTGGGCGATGCCCTCTACCTGCAGGGGCTGCTGGAGGGGCTGGCGGCGATTGAACAGCAGGGCTGGCGGCGGCTGCGGCAGCTGGGCGCCCCGCCGATCCAGCGGGTGATCAGCCTGGGCGGCGGCGCCCGCAACCCCCAGTGGCGGCTGATCCGGCAGCGGCTGTTGGGGGTGCCGGTGCGCAACCGCCCGCAGTGCACGGCGGCCCAGGGCATGGCCAGACTGGCGCTTTCCGCCTGCTCCCCGCCATGACTCCACGCCTGCGCGATTGGTTGGCCATGGGCCTGTTTGTGGTGTTGGCGGGGTATGTGAGCGTCAGCGCCGTGCGGTTGGGCCTGCTGCTCTGGCAGCGCTTTGGCGTGGGCTAGGGCCGAGCCCCCAGCACCCAGCGCCACACCATTGCCTGCAGAATCGCCGCAGCTTCCGCCTGCGCCATGGCCGCCGACCCCCTCACCCCCGCCGTGAGCGATCGGATCTGCAAACACATGAACGACGACCACGCCGCCGCGGTGCTGGCCTACGCCCGCCACTACGGCGGCGTTGAGGCCCCTCAGGAGGCGCGGATGCTGGCGGTGCGCCCCGAGGCGATGCAGCTGGAGGTGGATGGCCGCAGCCTGGAGGTGCCGTTCGACCACACCCTCAGCGACAGCGAAGACGCCCACCGCACCCTGGTGGCGATGCTGCGGGCCATGCCCCAGGGCTGATGCTCCCCCCGCGGGGGAACCCTGAGGCTGGCCCGCCCTGGGCACGCACCGCCGCCTGCCCCCGTGATCCCTGGCCTGCCTTCGCTCTGGCGCTCGGCCCTGGCGCTGATCTCGGAGCCCAGCTGCCCGCTCTGTGGCGCCGCCGCCCCGCCGCCGCCGCTGTTGTGCGGCACCTGTCTGCAACGGCTGGCGCTGCCGGAGGGAGGGCTGCAGGGGGATGAGCCCTTGCTGTGGTGTGCCGCCGCCCCCTACGCCGGCCACCTTCGGCAGCTGCTGCTGCGCCAGCGGCCCGCGCCGCAGCCCGCCCTGATCCGGGCCCTGGCGCTGGAGTGGTACCGCTGTTGCAGCCAGGTGCTGCCGGGGGCTGTGCTGGTGCCGATCCCCAGCTGGAAGCGCAGCGGCAACCCCTTGCCGCTGCTGTTGGCCCAGGCCCTGGCCCACTGGGCGGGGCCCTCCACCCACGTGGCGCCCACGCTGCTTCGGCGCCGGCACCCCACCCTTGGCCAGCACCATCTGGGCCGGGGCCTGCGGCAGCGCAACCAACGGGGGGCCTTTGCGGCGCCGGCCGCCACCCCCCAGCGCCCGCCCATCTGGCTGGTGGATGACATCCTCACCACGGGGGCCACGGCGGTGGCCGCCGCCGAGGCGTTGCAGGCCAGCGGCCATGCGGTGCAAGGGCTGTTGAGCCTGGCTCGCACCCCGGCCCGACGCAGGCCGTGATCTAAGATCCGCAGGTCGCTCAGGCGACGGGCCGGGATAGCTCAGTTGGTAGAGCAGGCGACTGAAAATCGCCGTGTCCCCAGTTCAAATCTGGGTCCTGGCATTGCACGCAGCCTCCGGCTGCAACCCCCCTGCGCGATGCCCCTGCCGATTCCGGACAAGCCGGGCCAGCTGTTCGACAACCCCGACAGCTACGCGATGGTTTTCGATGCCGCCTGGAAGCGGCTGGCGCCGCCGGAAACCGCCGCGGGCGAAGCCACGCAGCAGGAGCGCAAACGGCTGGCCATGGAGGCCTGCGCCGACCATCCCTTTGCCCTGAGCGATCCGGCCATGGCCGAGCAGGTGGCCGACTTCCGCATCCGTCTGCTCGGCGCCTGAGCCGCAGCCCATAGGATCCGCCCACCCCCGTTGTCGGCGATGTCCACTCCCCTCGCCCGCCTGCTGCGTTTGCTCAGCGCCGGTTTCAGCAACCAGCAGCAGGCCTTCGAGAATCCGCCGCTCTACGCCCACATCCTGGTGACCTTTCGGCCGCTGCCCCAGCTGGAGCCGGGGTCGCTGCTGCTGGAGCAGTCGTATGCCATCAACCCGGCGGCGCCCTACCGGATCCGGGTGCTGCGGGCGGAGCAGCAAGGCGAGGGGTTGATCATCCACAACCAGGCCCTCCACGACGACCAACGCTTCTGGGGGGCCGTGGATGACGCCAGCAAGCGCGACCTGATCAGTGCCGCCGACCTGCGGCCCTTGGAGGGCTGTGCCTACGTGGTGCGCGAAACCCCCACCGGCTTCAGCGGCGAGGTGGAGCCGGGCTGCCGCTGCCTGGTGGAGCGCAAGGGGGCCATGTCGTATCTGGTGAGCAGCTTCGAGCTCAGCGCCAGCGGCATGCGCACCATCGACCGCGGCCACGACCCCACCACCCATGAGCAGCTGTGGGGCTCGCTGGCGGGGCCGTTTGCCTTTGAACGCACCGCCGACTACAGCCAGGAGCTGCCGGCCCATTGGCTCACGGCCTGATGGCCGTGTTGCGGAAGGTGAAGCCCGTGGTGAAGCTCTGTGTGCGCTGGGGCCGCTGCGGCGAAAACCCCAAAAGGGTTCCGTAACGTCAGCGGCGATTTCTCCCCCTTGCCATGGCCCTGCCGCTGCTGGCCACCAAGCCGATCACCCAGAACGCTCGGGTGAACAACTTCGCCGTTGGTGGTGATGAAGCTCCCCGCACCCAGGTGAACGTGGAGGAGCAGATCGAGAGCGCCTACCGCCAGATCTTTTTCCACGCCTTCAAGGTGGATCGCGAGCCGATGCTGGAGATGCAACTCCGCAACGGCGACATCAGCACCCGCGATTTCATCCGCGGCCTGCTGCTGTCGCGCAAGTTTCGCGAGGGCTTCTACCGCTGCAACAGCAACTACCGCGTGGTGGAGCAGATCGTGGGCCGTGTGCTGGGCCGCGAGGTGCACGGCGACCAGGAGCGCATTGCCTGGTCGATCGTGATCGCCAACCAGGGCCTCGAGGGCCTGGTGGATGTGCTGCTCAATTCCGCGGAATACATGGACAACTTCGGGCTCGACACGGTGCCCTACCAGCGCTCCCGGGTGCTGGCCGGCCACGCCCGCAGCCAACTGCCCTTCAACCAGAAAGCCCCCCGCTACAACGCCTACTGGCGTGAAGCGTCAGCCCGCCGGGCCCCCGCCAACCCCTACGGCGGTGGCGGCGCCCAGTTCAGCGGCGGCCAGCTCTCCCCCGCCTGGGTGGGCGGTCAGCCCCCCAAACTCGCCCAAACCATCTGGCTGGGCCTGGCGGCCATCGGCGGGCTTGAGGTGCTGCGGGTGTTGCTCACCACCGCCGGCGCCATGCTCGGCACCGGATCCGCCGGCTGAGTCTCAGGCGCTGAGCTCATCCATGAACGGTTGCTCCCCGTCCTCCTCCGGGAAGGGGTGCAACTCCAGCTCCGGCTCATCGAAGCCGGCATCCTCCCCCTCCTCCAAGGTGGAGGCCACCGGCTCGAGCACGGGCGCAGCTTCGGGCTGGGCCTCGGGCTCAGGCACCAGCTGCAGGCGCTGGCCGCCGCCGCTGAGCAGTTCCTCCAGGCGGCTGATGCGCTCATCGGTGGCGGCCAACAGGCTGCCGCTGTCGTCGGCGTCGGGCTCGACGCCCGCCGGCAGCTCCGCCAGGTGCCGCTCCAGACCCTCCAGCCGCTCCTCCAGTTCCAGCAGCCGCAGGGTGAGCAGTTCACCCACCTGGCTGAGGGACTCAAGCTGTTCGCTCAGCCGTTGCTGCAGCGGCGCGGCGATGCCGGTTGGAACAGGGGATGGTCGGGCGGACATGCCTCTGGCCGGTGGCGATTTGGGCGGATGGTATCGGCCCTGAGAGCGGGCGCCAGGCCTGAGTTTTGTAACGTTTCTGAAAGGCTCGCAAGCAGCGCAAACGGGCCCCATAGGATCCGGCTCTGGCACCAATTTGCGCTGGTTGCCCCACGCGGCGCGTCTTCCTTCGGCAGGCCCGCCTCTCCGCAAGCCTCCCCAAGTCCCATGACCCTTGCCAACGCTGCCTACCTGGGCATCGAGCGTTACGCCAACAACCGTGTCAACGAAAACTGGATCACCGGCTCCTCGGATGACAAGACGGCCCTGATCCGTGCCGTGTATCTGCAGGTGCTCGGCAACCAGTACGTGATGGCCAGCGAGCGGCTCGAAGGTCCGGAATCGCTGTTCAAGCGCGGCTATCTGAGCGTGCGCGAGTTTGTGCGCCAGGTGGCCAAGAGCGGCCTCTACCGCAAGAAGTTCTTCGAAAGCACCAACCCCTACCGCTTCATCGAGCTCAACTTCAAGCACCTGCTGGGCCGCGCTCCCCAGAACAAGGCGGAGATGCTGCACCACTTCACGATCCTGCAGGAGCAGGGCTACGACGCGGAGATCGATTCCTACCTCGACAGCGCTGAGTACCAGGAGCGCTTCGGTGAGGAGGGCGTGCCCTACCTGCACGGCTGGAACTACTCCGCCGGCCAGCAGGGTCTGCAGTTCTCTTACATGCTGCAGCTGGTGCGCGGCACCGCCGCCTCGATCAAAGGCGACATCACCAAGAACCAGTCGCGCCTCAACCCCTCCGTGCACGCCGAAATGCCGGTGCCGGTGGTGAGCCCGATGGCCAAGGGCAATGTGTTCCGCAAGGTGGCCACCGATGGGGTGACCCGCCAAGGCGTGGGCTCCGGCGAGGAGGGTCGCACCTTCCGCGTGGAGATCACCGGCTTCAACAACTACCGCCTGCACAAGCGCAGCAACCGCGTGCGCTTCATCCCCTTCAACAAGCTGCTGGAGTACCAGCAGCAGATCCACCGCGAAGGCGGCCGCATCGCCAGCATCACGCCGGTGAACTGAGGCCCCGCGCCCCCTTGATTGTCTCCACCCCGTTCAACCGTTGATCCGATGAAGGTTTCCTCCGGCAACCGCGGCACCAGCTACAGCAACGACCGCCAGGTGACATTCACCGTCACCGGCCTGGCCAACAACGACTACTCCCGCACGGCGGATGTGGTCATGAACGTGCCCTACACCCGCATGAACGAAACCATGCGCCTGGTGCAGCGCATGGGCGGCAAGATCACCGCCGTCAACGTCAGCGGTGGGCTCAAGGCCGACTGAGGCCCTCCCGCCACCGGCCCCATGCCCCCTCCCCGGAGGGGGTTTTTTGTTGGTCCGCTGTGGCCATGGGCACCAAACGCCGCCGATGGCCCGGCCGCGGGCCCCTGCCAGGGCTTTTTGAGGCCCGATTCAAGGGGGTAGATCGCTTGTGCGGCAGCCGATCTGCCCTCTGCGATGACCGTTTGTTAAGGGCTGCTGATGACACTGATCAGCTTGTCCAACAATGTCCTGGCCAAGCGGTGAGACGGGCTCCGGCCTGCTTCCTCGGTTGGTTCCGTGACCCACCCCCAGGCCTGGCCTGCGGGCCGATCACACTCCCCCCTCTCACCCTCCCCGACTCACGTCGAGAACAGGAGCTAATCAATGTTCGACGCCTTCACCAAGGTTGTTGCTCAGGCTGAGCCATGGTGGCTGAGAGCAACAAGCGGATGGATTCGGTGAACCGCATCACCTCCAACGCGTCCAAGATCGTCACCAACGCGGCCCGCGAGCTGTTCGACCAACAGCCTGCGCTGATCGCCCCCGGCGGCAACGCTTACACCCACCGCCGCATGGCTGCTTGCCTGCGCGACATGGAGATCGTTCTCCGCTACATCACCTATGCCGTGTTCACCGGCGACGCTTCCGTGCTGGAAGACCGCTGCCTGGACATGGAGATCGTGCTCCGCTACATCACCTATGCCGTGTTCACCGGCGACGCTTCCGTGCTGGAAGACCGCTGCCTGAACGGCCTGCGTGAGACCTACCTGGCCCTGGGCGTT
>JBEBCX010000070.1:0-6924 GCA_041157425.1 Cyanobacteriota bacterium
GATGGAGCCCAGGTGGTGGTGGATCACCGCCATGTTGTTGAGGGCCTGGGGCATCTTGCTGTTGAGATCCAGGGCCTGGCCGTAGTGCTCGAGGGCCTTTTCGTGCTCGCCGTTGCTGGCGAACACCAGGGCCATGTTGTAGAGGATGAATGCCCTGTCGTTGGGGTCTTCCTCCAGCTTCAGCGCCTCGGCGTAGTTGTCGAGGGCTTCGGCGTATTCGCCGTCCGCCTGGGCGCTCATGCCATCGCGGTAATAGGCAAACGCCTCCTTGGCCCGCTGGTTGGTGGGCAGCACCTTGAGGATCAGGTCCGCCATCACCGTGAAGCTCTTGTCGATGAAGTTGTCGTTGCGCTGGGAGCGGGGCACGGTGAACCGGGAACGGCGTGGCCCCATCCTCACCCGGGGCGTCGATCGCTGGTTTCTCTGTTTGTGCTCCCTAGCCTGAAAGCCCCTCCGCCCCTGCCCGTGGTCACCGGCGTTGATCCGAACCCCCGTGGCGAGCCCCCGCTGCTGCTGGAGGTGGAGGGGATGAAATGCGGTGGCTGCGTGCGGGCGGTGGAGCAGCGCCTGTTGGCCCAGCCCGGCGTGCATCAGGCCAGCGTCAACCTGCTGACCCGCACCGCCTGGGTGGCCCTCGATCCCGCCCTGGCCCCCCCGGCTGACAGCGACCCGGCGGCGCCCCTGATTGAGGCCCTGGCCGCCATGGGCTACGTGGCCCAGCGGCGCCCCCTGGATGGCGAGGGGCCCTTGCAGCCCGGTGAGCGGCAGCAGCAACGCACCTGGTGGCAGCGCTGGCGCCAACTGCTGGTGGCCCTGCTGTTGCTGCTGGTGTCCGCCGGGGGGCACCTGGCGGAGGCCCGGCAGCTGCCACTGCCCTGGCTGGCGGACATGCACCTGCACGCCGTGGTGGCCACCCTGGCCCTGCTGCTGCCGGGCCGCCCGATCCTGGTGGCCGGGTGGCGCTCGGCCCTGGCCGGTGCCCCGGGCATGGACACCCTGGTGGGGCTGGGCATGGGCAGCGCCTACCTCGCCAGCCTGGTGGCCCTGATCTGGCCCGCGGTGGGCTGGCAGTGCTTTTTCAACGAGCCGGTGATGCTGCTGGGCTTCGTGCTGCTGGGGCGCTTCATCGAAGAGCGGGCCCGCCTGCGCACCGGCGATGCCCTGCGGGAGCTGTGGGCCCTGCAGCCCGATCAGGCGCTGCTGCTGGTGGGGGATGGGCCCCAGGCCCCGGTGCAGCCGGTGCGGGTCGGGGCCCTGCGCCCCGGCGATCGGCTGCGCCTGCTGCCGGGCGACCGTGTTCCCGTCGACAGCCGTGTGCTCGAGGGCAGCTCCGCCCTGGACATCTCCAGCCTCACCGGTGAACCGCTGCCCCTGGAGGCCGAGCCCGGCGCGGAGCTGGCCGCCGGCAGCCTCAACCTGCAGGGCCCGCTGGTGCTGGAGGTGCTGCGTCCGGGGCGTGAAAGCGCCGTGGCCCGGATCATCCAGCTGGTGGAGCAGGCCCAGGCCCGCAAGGCGCCGATTCAGCGCCTGGCCGACCAGCTGGCGGGGCGCTTCACCGGGGTGGTGCTGCTGCTGGCGGCGCTCACGTTTGTGTTCTGGTGGCAATGGGGCGCCCAGCTCTGGCCCCAGGTGCTCAGCCATGCCCCCTCGGCCCATGCCCACGGCGCCCACCGCAGCCTCGGCATCGGCGCCGAGACGCCCCTGGTGCTGGCGATTCAGCTGAGCATCGCCGTGTTGGTGGTGGCCTGCCCCTGCGCCCTGGGCCTGGCCACCCCCACCGCCATCAGCGTGGGCAGCGGCCAGGCGGCCCGGGCCGGGGTGCTGTTCCGCGGCGGTGATGCCATCGAGGCCGCCGCCGCCCTGGGCACGGTGCTGTTCGACAAAACCGGCACCCTCACCGTGGGGCGGCCGTGGCTGTCGGCCCTGCGGTTGGTGGATCCCGCCGCCAGCGAGGTGCAGCTGCTGCAGTGGGCCGCCAGCCTCGAGGCCCAGACCCGCCATCCCCTGGCCCATGCCCTGCTGCAGCGCTGCCAGGAGTTGGGCTTGCCCCTGTTGCCGGTGGAGGGCTGCACCACCCACCCGGGCCAGGGCGTGCAGGGCACCTTGCCCGATGGGGGCACCGTGTTGGTGGGCCGGCCGGAGTGGCTGGAATCCCAGGGGGTTCCG
Organism: Cyanobacteriota bacterium; assembly: GCA_041157425.1. Taxonomy (GTDB): domain Bacteria; phylum Cyanobacteriota; class Cyanobacteriia; order PCC-6307; family Cyanobiaceae; genus Vulcanococcus. The sequence continues at coordinate 2,167 of JBEBCX010000070.1, forward strand.
CTGCCCGAGCCCGAACGCGCCTGGCTGGCGGACCAGGCCCAGCAGGCCGCCACGGCGGTGGCGGTGGCCCAGGGCGGGCGCCTGCTGGGGCTGCTGGCCCTGGAGGATGCCCTGCGCTCCGATGCGGCCGAGGCCCTGGCCCAGCTGGGGGCCATGGGGTTGGGGCTGGGGGTGCTCAGCGGCGATCGCCAGCTGGCGGTGGAGCGCCTGGGGGCAGCCCTGGGGCTGGCGCCGCAGCAGCTGGCCTGGGGCCTGCTGCCGCAGCAGAAGCTGGCGCGGATCGAGGCGGCCAAGGGCGCCGGGGGGGCAACCCGCTCCGTGGCGATGGTGGGCGATGGCATCAACGACGCCCCGGCCCTGGCGGCGGCGGATCTGGGGATCGCCGTGGGCACCGGCACCCAGGTGGCCCTGGACAGCGCCGATCTGGTGGTGCTCGGCGATCGGCTCACCGCCATCCCTTGGGCCCTGCACCTGGCGCGCCGCACCATGGCCAAGGTGCGCCAGAACCTCGCCTGGGCCTTCGGCTACAACCTGGTGGTGATTCCGATCGCGGCCGGGGTTCTGCTGCCAGGCTTTGGCGTGCTGCTCTCCCCTCCCCTGGCCGCGATGTTGATGGCCCTCAGTTCGATCACCGTGGTGGTGAATGCCCTGCTGCTGGGCCGTGATGCCTGAGCGCGGACGCTTCCTCGTTCTTGAGGGCATCGATGGCTGCGGCAAGACCACCCAGATCGAGCGGCTGCGCCGTTGGTTGCCCCACAGCGGCCTGATGCCTTCGGGTGCTGAGCTGCTGGTGACCCGCGAGCCCGGCGGCACCCCCCTGGGGCAGGCCCTGCGGCAGCAGTTGCTGCATCCCCCCGGCGATGGGGCCCCCTGCAGCACCGCCGAGTTGTTGCTGTACGCGGCGGATCGCGCCCAGCACGTGCAGGAGCGCATTCGCCCGGCCCTCGAGGCCGGCCATTGGGTGCTGTGTGACCGTTTCAGCGGCTCCACCGCCGCCTACCAGGGCTATGGCCGCGGCCTGTCACTGGAGCTGATCGAACAACTCACCCTCGTGGCCACCGGGGGGTTGCAGCCGGACCTCACCGTGCTGCTGGAGATCCCGCTGGAGGAGTCGCTGCGGCGGCGGGGGCACCGTGATGCCGACCGCATCGAAGCGGCAGGCGAGGCCTTCCTGGCGCGGGTCTGCGCAGGGTTTGCCGCCCTGGCGGCCGAGGGGGGATGGCGCCGGCTGGATGCCCACCGCAGCCCCGAGCAGGTGGGCGCCGATCTGCAGGCCGCCATCGCGGCGCTGGTGCCGGGTTCCCCCGGTCAGCCGTGATGGCGGCGGCTCCGGCCACAGCGCTGTTTGCCGACCTGGTGGGTCAGGGCCAGGCGGTGGCCCTGCTGGCCGCGGCCCTCGATCAGCGGCGGCTGGCGCCGGCCTACCTGTTCAGCGGGCCGGAGGGGGTGGGCCGCCGCTTGGGGGCGCTGCGCTTTCTGGAGGGGGTGATCGGCGGCGGCGCCGGCGATGCCTCGCTGCGCAGGCGCCTGCAGGCGGGCAACCATCCTGATTTGCTCTGGGTGGAGCCCACCTACAGCGACAAGGGCCAGCTGGTGCCCGTGTCCCAGGCGGCGGCGGCGGGCATCAGCCGCAAGGCGCCCCCTCAGCTGCGGCTGGAGCAGGTGCGGGGGGTGTCGCAGTTTCTGGCGCGCCGGCCCGTGGAGGCCCCCCGCTGCCTGGTGGTGATCGAGGCGGTGGAGGCCATGGCGGAGGGGGCGGCCAACGCCCTGCTCAAAACCCTCGAGGAGCCCGGCGACGGTCTGCTGATCCTGCTCAGCGCCGCCCCGGATCGCCTGCTGAGCACCATCCGCTCCCGCTGCCAAACCATCCCCTTTGCCCGCCTCACGCCGGCCGACCTGGCGTTGGTGCTCAGCCGCGTGCCCGCCGAAGCCAGCGATGGCGACACCGACCCCGCTGCCCCAGTCCCCCCCGAGGATCCCCCGGAGCTGGTGGAGCTGGCGGCCGGCTCCCCCGGCGCCCTGCTGAGCCACCGCCGCCAGTGGCGGGCCCTGCCCCCGGAGCTGCCGCAGCGTTGCGCCGCCTTGCTCACCCCGGCCCAGGGGACCGTGCAGCCCCAGGAGGCCCTGGCCCTGGCCCGCGACCTCAGCGAGGCGCTGGAGGTGGAGGAGCAGCTGTGGTTGCTCGATTGGTGGCAGCTGCGGCTCTGGCGGCAGCAACCCGATGGGGCCCAGCAGCGCCGGCTCGAGGCCCTGCGGCGCCACTTGCGGGCCTACGTGCAGCCCCGGCTCGCCTGGGAGGTGGCCCTGTTGGAGCTCTCCGGCGCCGTCTAGGCGGCGGCGGTGCGGCGGCTGTCGCGGGCTTCCTGCACCAGCATCGCCAGCTCCTCGTGCTGGGCGCCGCTGGGCAGCTCCAGGCAGTAGCCGGCGCCGTAGACGGTTTTGATGAAGCGGGGCTTGCGCGGATCGGGCTCGAGCTTGGTGCGCAGGTGGCGGATGTGCACCCGGATCGTCTCGATGTCGTCGTCCGGTTCGTAGCCCCACACCTCCTTGAGGATCAACGAGGGGGCCACGGTCTGGCCATGGCGCTGCAGCAGGCAGTGCAGCAGCTCGAATTCCAGGTGGGTGAGCCGCACCGGCTCATCGAACCAGATGGCCTCGAACCGCTCGGGCACCAGGGTGAGCGAGCTGTAGCTGAGGATTTCGTTGTGCTTCGTGGAGAGGGGCGCACGGTCGCTGCGGCGCAGCAGCGCCTTGATGCGCACCAGCAGCTCCTCCAGATCGAAGGGCTTGGCCAGGTAGTCGTCGGCGCCGGAGTTGAAGCCGCTCACCTTGTCCTTGGTGCTGCCCAGGGCGGTGAGCATCAGGATCGGAATGCGCGCGGTGCGCTCATCGCGCCGCAGCCGCTGGCACAGGGTGAGGCCGTCCACCTTCGGCAGCATCAGATCGAGCAGCACCAGGTCGGGGGTGTACTGCAGCGCCAGGGCCTGGCCCTTGATGCCGTCCTCGGCGCGCTGCACGTCGAAGCCGCTGTGCTCCAGGTGGCCGGCCACCAGCTCGCGCATGTCGCCGTCGTCTTCAATCAGCAGGATGCAGGGCTTCATCGTGGGCTCCTGGGGGAGGTGGCGGCGGGCCGAGGCCTGCGGTCGGGGGGATTCGGTGTGGCCGAAACAGCCAGGATTTCTTCACGCATTCTCCCTGTGTTGTTCCGCCCTTGCAGCACAACAATCCCGGACTGATGCTGCGATGGATTCCTCGGATCGCCTGGGCCGCAAGCGATATGACCCCATTGCCCAGGGGCGGGTCGCATCCGAATCTTCAGATTTTCTTCCGATAAAAATGTTGCTTTTGCGGCTGTTTTGTTGTGAAGCAAATGCAGTGCGCGGCCCCCACCTGCGGCGCCAAGAAAAAAGCCCCAGCCGGATGGCTGGGGCATCAAAGCTCCCCGGGCGGGATTCGAACCTGCGACCAATCGATTAACAGTCGATCGCTCTACCGCTGAGCTACCGAGGAATGGGTCCCTGACGGGAACCCGAAGAACTTACCCCTCAGCCCTTCCCGGGGGCAAGGGGCCGCAGGTGTTGCTGCAGGCTGGCGCCGCTCCGCCAGGACCCGATGCGGCCGTTCTGCATCAGGGCCGCTCCGTCGCACCAATCGAGCTCCTCCAGTCGGTGGGTGATCCACAGGGCCGTGATCGGGGCCTGGGGCCGGTGGCTCAGGGCGTGGATCAGCTGCAACACCTCCTGCTGGCTGGTTTCATCCAGCAGGGCCGTGGGTTCATCGAGCAGCAGCAATTGGCCCCGGCAGGCCAGGGCCCCGGCGATCGCCAGGCGCTGCTTCTGGCCGCCGCTGAGGCTGTGGATGGGCCGCTGCCGAAAGCCCGCCAACCCCACCTGCTCCAGGGCCTGCTCCACCGCCAGCAGCCGTTCGCTGCGGCTGAGCCCCGGCGGCAGGCTGAGTTCCACATCGCTGCCGCAGCTGGGCAGCAGCAACTGGTGATCGGGGTTCTGAAACACCAGCGCCGGTTTCAGTGGTGTGTGCAGCCGGCCCCCGCCGGGCTCCAGCAGGCCGGCGATCAGCCGCAGCAGGGTGCTTTTGCCACTGCCATTGCTGCCCACCAGCATCCACAGGCCGGGGGTCGGGATCGTGACGCTGCAGCCGTGCAGAGCGGTCTGGCCCGAGGGCCAGCGGAAGCTCAGCTGCTCCACCCGCAGGCAGGGCGAGCCCTCAGCCATCGAAGCTGAAGCCGGGGCGCTTGCTGCCGCCGCCCATGGCCGATTTTTCGTAGATCTGCACCGCCACCACCTCGCTGCTCAGCAGGCAGACGCGCTTGCTTTCCTCTTTTTCGCAGCTGAACTCCAGCAGCCGTGGCTGGCCGCTCTCCATGGCCTGCTTCACCTGGCCGTAGAGGGTTTCAGCGCTGGATTGCTCCTTGCGTTGCACCGCCACGGGCATGGGGCTCAGCTTCAGGGAGAGCTCAACGACGTACACGGGCAGGGCAAGCGCGGTGAACGCCCACTTTGGCGAATCACTCCGGCCCGCAGGGTTCGCTAGGTGCTTTTACTCATTTCCGTGCCCAGGGCCCGGATCCGGCCGCTGCCACCCGCCGCACCCCGGCGGTTGCCCGTACAGTGCGCGTGTAACGCTTCATGAAGCCGCTCTCATGACGATCGCTGTAGGGCGCGCGCCGCAGCGGGGATGGTTCGACATCCTCGATGACTGGCTCAAGCGCGACCGCTTCGTTTTTGTCGGGTGGTCGGG
>JBEBCX010000071.1:0-6918 GCA_041157425.1 Cyanobacteriota bacterium
CACCGCAGGCAAAGGCGGCCGGAGCGATCAGAAGCAGTCCGGAGAGCAACGAGAGGGCGGCGGTGATGCTGCTGCGTTGCGGGCGCTTCATCGGCATGAACCGGATGCTTTGGGGGCAGTCTAAGTGCGGTTCTGCGATGGAAGCCATCGCCCCTCAGACGGCATGAACTGCCTATGCTGCAACTGTCCAGCCAGTGGAGATCTTGGCGGTGGCAGCGGCAGTGCCGGCGTCGGCATCCGATCACGGCCCCAGTGCGCCCAATCTGCGCATTGGCGAGGTGTCGCGTCGCTCCGGGGTCTCGGTCAAAACAATTCGGTTTTATTGCGATCAGGGTTTGATTCAGCCCAGCGCCCGTTCGGGGGGAGGGTTTCGCTTGTTCGATGCCACGATCCTGGAGGATCTGGCCATCATTCGAGCCCTGCGGGCGATGGACGTTCCCCTACCCGAATTGGCGCGGATTCTGGAGGTTCGTCGCTCGGGGGTCTGCAATTGCTCGGTGCTCAAATCCAGCATCAGCTCCAAGATGGAGTCGATTGATCAACGCATTGCTGAACTGGCATCGATGAAAGAGGAGCTGGGCAGTCTCCTCCAGGGTTGGCAGGATTGCGGCGGCGCCAAAGTCTCGCTAGCCGACTAATTGGCCGATGCTGCTGGCCGGTGCAGGTCTGGTCAGGTGTTGAACCACGGCGGCACCGCCTCGTAGCTGGCGGCGTTCTTGCTGTTCTCGCGCGCTTCCACCTTCCAGCAGCAGCTGCGGCCCCCCTCGCGGGCCTGCAGCAGCGCATTGGCCCACTGCCACACCAGCTGGGCGCTGGCCTCCATGCCCACGTTGTCCATCACCCGCAGATCCAGGGCCCCCTGGGCGTGCAGGGCCTGCCACTGCTCCAGCAGGGGGTCGTCGGCATTCACCAGGAAGGTGTGGTCGAACTGCTCCGCCAGCTGGGCCTCCAGGGCCCCAAGGCTCGAGAAATCCACCACAAAGCCGTGCGCATCCAGGGCCGTGGCCTGGAACCAGCAGGTGAAGCTGCGGCTGTAGCCGTGCACGAAGCGGCAGTGGCCGGGGTGGCGCCACTGGCGGTGGCAGCAGGGGTAGCCGCTGAAGGTTTTGCTGCAGGTGAAGGCGGCGCTCATGCCGGTTGCACTGTTGCGGTGGTGGCTGCTGCGGGAAGATCGGAGCAGATGACGCACCGCCTTGCAGGCATCATTTCAGGCCCCGGATCCGGCCCTGATCGGCTCCCTTCGTTTTAACGAGGCGGGCCTGATCCCGGCCGTGGCGCAGGACTGGCTCGATGGCGCCGTGCTGATGGTGGCCTGGATGAACCGCGAGGCCATTGAGCGCACCCTGGCCAGCGGCGAGGTGCACTACTGGAGCCGTTCCCGCCAGGAGCTGTGGCACAAGGGCGCCACCAGCGGCCACACCCAGACCCTGCGGGGCCTCCGCTACGACTGCGACGCCGACGTGCTGCTGCTCAGCATCGAGCAGACCGGCGATGTGGCCTGCCACACCGGTGCCCGCAGCTGCTTCTACGACGACGGCCCCTCCCCCAGCGCCGGTGGCCCCCAGGCGGCCCCCCCGCCAGCCGACGTGTGCACCGAACTGATGCGGGTGATTGAGGGGCGCCGCGATCGGCCCGAGCCCGGCAGCTACACCAACAAGCTGCTGGAGGGGGGCGACAACCGCATCCTCAAGAAGATCGGCGAGGAGAGCGCTGAATTTGTGATGGCCTGCAAGGACGGCGATGCCGCTGAAATCGCCGGCGAGGCCGCCGACATCCTGTTCCACCTGCAGGTGGCCCTGGCCCACCACGGCGTCAGCTGGCGCCAGGTGCAGCAGGTGCTGGCCCAGCGCCGGGGGGCGCCCCGCCGGGACTGATGCGGATCGGGCTGCCATGGCGCAGGCCCACCGCCCCCGACACGATCACCCGCTCTCCGGCTTGCAGCCCCTGCAGCACCGGATAACGGTTGCCCTGCAGGGGGCCGATCTGCACGGGGCGCTGCAGGGCGATGGCGGTGCCCTTGGGCAGCCGTTTGAGGGCGTCGAGGTCCGCCCGGCCCGGATCCTGGCGCAGCTGCTCCAGGCTGCCCACCACAAACACAAAGGCCTGCCCGAACTGGCGCGTCACCGCGGCGAAGGGCACCGCCAGCTGCTGCTCGCTGCCCAGCAGCACCCGCGTGCGCAGGCGCTGGCCGTTGCGCAGCAGGCCATCGGGGTTGTTGATCGCCGCTTTCACCAGCAGGGTCTGGGTGCCGGCGCTGATGTTGGGGTCCACCTGGCTGATGCGGCCCTGGGCCAGGGGGGGCTCGTCGCTGGCCCCCAGCAGCAGCACCGGCTGGCCCGGCCGCAGCCGGGTGAGCTGCCCGGCCGGCACATCCACACGGGCCATCAGCCGCTCGTTGCGGATGATGCGGCTGAAGGGGGTGCCGGCGGCGAGCACATCCCCGGGCTTGATGGTCAGGTCCGCCATCACCCCGCTGATGGGGGCGCGGATGTCCTTGTAGGCCAGGTCGGCCAGCTTGGCCCGCAGCGCTTCGCGGGAGCCGATGGCGTTGGCCTGGAATTCTTCCGCCTGCAGGGCGCTGGCGGCCCCCTGGCTCACCAGGCCGCTGAAGCGCCGGTAGGCCAGTTCATCGCGCTTGGCCTTGGCCCGCAGCGCCTGCACATCGGCCCGCAGCTGGGTCTGGTCCAGCACCACCAGCAACTGCCCGGCCCGCACCGGATCACCGGTGCGCACCAGCACCCGCTGCACGCGCCCGCCGGCCTGGGCCGCCAGGTCGATCTCGTCGGTGGCCTCCAGGGTGCTCACGGTGTTGAGGGTCTGCTCAAAGCGCTGGCTGGTCACCGGGGCGGTGCGCACCAGCGCCGCTGGGCGCCGTTTGCCCCCGTCGCCGCAGCCGGCCATGCCCAGCAGCAACGCCGCCAGGGTCGCCGCCCCGGCCGATCTGTGGAGGCGTGATTGGCCGCTGTCCATGCCGGTGGCCCCTGGTTCAGCCATGGTGTCGTGCCCGCCAGCGCGATTGGTGCTGAAGCTCCCAGCCCTTGATCACCCGATAAACACTGGGCACCACAAACAGGCTGAGCAGGGTGGACACCAGCGAACCGGAGAACACCACCGTGCCGATGCTGATGCGGCTGCCGGCGATGGCACCGCTGGCCAGCAGCAGCGGCAACACCCCCGCCAGCGAGGAGAACACCGTGAGCAGAATCGGCCGCAGACGGCTCACGGCGGCCTCCCGGATCGCCGCATCCAGATCGGTGCCCTCCCGCAGCCGCTGGTTGGCGAACTCCACGATCAGCACGCCATTTTTCGCCGCCAGGGCCACCAGCATCAGCAGCCCCATCTGGCCGAACACATCCAGCGGCAGTCCGCGCAGCACCAGCCCCACCAGGGCCCCCAGCAGGGCCAGGGGCACCGTGATCAGGATGATCAACGGATCGAGCAGGTTTTCGTAGAGGGCCGCCAGCACCAGCCCCATCACCACCACCGCCAGCAGAAACACCCGCACGCTGCCGCCGCCGGCCAGCCGTTCCTCGCGGGCCAGACCCGCCCACTCCAGGTCGGTGTCGACGCCGCCGAGCCGCTGCTGGATCCGCTCCAGCTCCGCCATGGCCTGGCCGGTGCTCACCCCCGGCGCCGGCAGGGCCCGGATCGTGATCGCGCGCACCAGGCGGCTGTGGTTGATGGTGCTGGGGCCGGTGGCCGGCAGCACGCGCACCACCTGCCCCACGGGGATCAGCTGGCCGCTGCGGCTGCGCACCTGCAGGCTGAGCACGTCCTCGGGGCCGCGGCGCCCCTGGCCGTCGAGCTGCACGATCACGCGCCGCACCTGATCGGCTTCAAAGCTGTCGTTCACATAGTTGCTGCCGAAGCTGGCGCCGATGGTGGCCACCAGGGTGTCCAGGTCGATCCCCAGGGAGGCCAGCTGCAGGCGATCCGGCTCCAGCCGCAGCAGCGGGGCGTCGGCGTTGAAGCGGGTGGAGACGCGCTCGAAACGGCCGCTGGCGTTGGCGGCGCGGATCAGGGCCTGGGCCCGCTGCGCGAATTGCTCCAGGCTGAGCTGACCGTTGCTGGTGTCCAGCAGCTCCAGCTCCAGGCCCCCCTCGCTGCTGAACCCGCGCACGCTCGGCGGTGGGCTCAGCTGCACCATGGCCTCGCTGATGCGGCGGCCCAGGGCGCGGTTCAACCGCTGGGCCACGGCCTCGAGGCTGGTGTCACCACTGCCCCGCTGGCCGATCGGTTTGAGCCGGATGAACACGCTGCCCTTGTTGGGGCTGCTGTCGCCGAAGGAACGGCCGGCGTAGAAGTTGGCGCTGGCCAGGCTGGGTTCCCGCTGCACCACGGCCCGCACCTGATTGAGCACCGCCTGGGTGCGCTGCAGGGAGGAGCCCTCCGGAAGCACCACCACCCCCCGCAGCTGGCCGTTGTCCTCCTGGGGCATGAAGGCGGTGGGCCGCAGCGAGAGCCCCACCGCCGTGACCAGCAGCCCCAGGACCAGGGCGAGCACCACCTGCCGCCGCCGCTGCAGGCAACCCTCAAGCCAGCGGCCGTAGGGCCCCTCCAGGCTCTCCAGCCAGCGGCGCGGTGGGTCGATCCAGCGCTGCAGCCAGGCCGGCTCCCGCTGTTCGGCATGCAGGAACCGGCTGGCGGCCACCGGCGTGAAGCTGATGGCGTTGAAGGTCGACACGATGATCGCCGCAGCGATGCTGATGGCGATCGGGGCATACAGCCGTCCCAGGCTGCCCTCAAGCCCCAGCACCGGCAGGAACACCACCACCAGCACCACGGAGGTGGCCACCACGGCGCCGCCGAGCTCCGCCATCGCCCCCCGGGCGGCCGCCAGCGGTGCGGCGCCGCGCTCCAGCCGGCGGCCGATGTCTTCGCACACCACGATGGCGTCGTCCACCACCAGCCCAGAGGCCAGCACCATGCCGAACAGGCTCAGGGTGTTGATCGAGCTGCCCGAGAGCTGGATCAGGCTGATGGACCCCAACAGCGACACCGGCACCGCCAGGGCGCTGATCAGGGCCAGGCGGCTGTTGCCCAGCCCCAGCAGCAGCGTGAGAAACACCAACACCACCGCATCCCGCAGGCTGCCGGTGGCCTCGGCGATGCTCTCGCGCACCGTGTCGGCTTCGTTGACGATCAACTGCAGGTCGATCCCCGGCGGGAAGCGGGGCTCCAGTTCGGCGATGGCCTGCTCCAGCCGTTCGCTCACCTCCAGGGCGTTGCTGCCGTCCCGTTGGAACACCGCCAGGGCCACCGTGGTGTCGCCCCGCAGGTTGGTGGCGATGGTGTCGTAGGTCTCGCTGCCCAGGTCGACGCGGCCGATGTCGCGCAGCAGCACCACGCCCCCCTCCGGCCCGCGGCCCACCACCAGCTGCTCCAGTTCCTCCGGGCTGCGCAGCCGTCCCTCCATGCGCAGCGGCAGGGTGGTGGCCTGGTCCGGCGGGCTGGGCTCATCGCCCGTTTGCCCGAGCGCCGCCAGCACGTTCTGGGCCTCCAGGGCGCGGCTCACATCGGCAATGGTGAGCTGCCGCTCCAGCAGCGCCGCCGGATTGAGCCACAGCCGAAACGCCAACGGGCTGCCGCCGTTGAGGGTCACCAGGCCCACCCCCTCCACCCGCTGCAGGCGCTCCTTCACCACCTGGTTCACCCAGCCGCTTAAAAACTGGGGCGAGTAGCGCCCCTCGCGGGCGCTGAAGCTCAGCACCATCAGCAGGTCATCGCTGCTGCGGCGCACCTGCACCCCCAGCCGCGCCACCGGGGCCGGCAGCTGGCGCAGCACCTGGTTGGCTTCGTTCTGGGCATTGATCTGGTTGAGCTCCGGCTCACCCCCCTCGAAGCTGAGGGTGATCGAGCTGCCATTGGCGCTGCTGCTGGAGCGGATGGTCTGCAGCCGCTCCACGCCGTTGAGCTGCTTCTCCAGCAGGGCGGTCACGCCCTGCTCCACCACCTCCGGGTTGCCCCCCGGGTAGGTGCTGCGCACGGTCACCCGCCCCGGGGCGATTGGGGGCAGGTTTTCCACCTGCAGGTTGCCGAGGCTGAGCAGCCCCAGCAGCAGCACCAGCAGGCTCAGCACCAGGCTGAACACCGGCCGGCGCAGGAACAAATCGGAGATGGTGCGCCGGGGCGGCGTGCCGGTGCTCATGGCCGTGGCGGCGCCGCCGGCTCAGCCAGCCCGGGCTGTTGTTGCAGCCACTGCAGGGTGGCCCGGTCGCGGGGGCTCAGCTCCAGCACCGGCTGGCCCCCCGGTTGGGCGGCCATGGCATCACCGGCGCGGTCGCTGTGGCCCCAGAGGCCGAAGGCATGGCCCAGCTCATGCAGGGCGGTGGCCTGGATTCCCCGGGGGCCCTGCCCCGGACTGATCAGCACCTCCACCCGGGGCTCCAGTTGCCAGGGGCCGCCCCGTTGCACCTCCACCAGCTGCAGCAGGGCCCGGCCGTGGCTGGCCCGGTTGTGTTGCAGGGGAGGGCGTTGCCGCCGCACCAGCACCTGGGCGCGGGCGGGGTCATCCACGTGGGTGATCGGCAGCTGGCGCCCCCAGGTGGCCAGCGCCGCCAGCACCGCCCCGTGCCAGCGCCGCTCCCAGACGCCGGTGGGCCCCTGGTCGGCCACGGGCTCCACCCACACGCACCAGTGCTGGCGGCGGGGCCAGCCGGCGGGGGTGGGTTTCAGGGCGTGGCGGTAATCGGGTGAAGAGGCAGCGTGGGGCGGGGTGGCTGGGGCCGCAGCTGGTGCCGTGGCGGGTTGTGCCGTGGCAGGGCCCGTCCAGGGCCGCAGCTCCGTGGCAACCCCGCAGGGCAGCGATGCGGGGGGTATGTCCACCGGGTCGCCGGGCGGGCGGGCCTCAGGCCGCCGGCAGGCCCACACCGCGGGCCATCAGGGTGGCCAGCAGCGGCACCAGGGCGAAGCCCACCA
>JBEBCX010000072.1:0-6874 GCA_041157425.1 Cyanobacteriota bacterium
GCTGGGGCAGCTGCAACCCCGGCAACGGCCCATCCCCACGCCCCTGGGGCGCTGAGTGCCGGCCCCCGCGCCCCGATCGGTGCTGGCGCTGGATGTGGGTCGCCGCCGCATCGGCCTGGCGGGCTGTGACCCGCTGGGGGTCACCGTGACGCCGCTCACGGCCCTGCGGCGCGGGCGCTTCGGCGCCGACCTCGAACAGCTGAAGGCCCTGGCCAGCCAGCGCCGCGCCCAGGCCCTGGTGGTGGGCCTGCCCCTTGATGAGGCGCAACGGCCCACCGAACAGGCGGAGCACTGCCGCCGTTACGGCGAGCGGCTGGCCCGCAGCCTGGCGTTGCCCCTCGCCCTGGTGAACGAGCACAGCAGCAGCTGGGCCGCCGCCGAAGCCCATGGCCTGCGGGGCGACCGCAGCGGCGCCCTCGACAGCGCCGCCGCTGCGCTGCTGCTGCGGCAGTGGCTGCAGGAGGGCCCTGAACCCCTGCCGGTCGCCGCGGCGACCCCCGCCCTTGGCCAGGGGCCAGGCGCCCAGGCATCCTGAAGGCATCCGCTTGCGCCCCATGAGCTCCGACACCCCCAGCAGCAACGGCTCCGGGGATGTGCCCACCGTGCTGGTGCGCGATGCCTCCGGACGGCAGCTGCTGTGCTTCCTGGAGCAACTGATCCCCCTCGACGGCCAGGACTACGCCCTGCTCACCCCCGTGGACACTCCGGTGTGCCTGGTGAAGATCGCCGCCGATGACGACGGCGACGACGAGGTGATCGAGGAGCTCGATGGCGCCGGGCCGATCCTGTCGGTGGCCGATGTGGTGCTGCAGGAGCACGACCTCACCCTGGTGCGCTCCGCCGTGACCCTCACCGTGAGCGGTGAGCTGGAGGAGCCCGACCCCGAAGAACTGGAGGAGGAGCTCGACGACGAGGACGACGACGAGGACAGCGACCTCTACGAAATGCTGATCCAGTTCCGCCACGAGGATCAGGAATACGGGCTGTTCATCCCCCTCGACCCCTTCTTTGTGGTGGCCCGCATGGCCAATGGCGAAGGGGTGCTGGTGGAAGGGGAGGAATTCGAACGGGTGCAGCCCCGCATCGAAGCCGAACTGGATGAGCGCGACCTCGGCGACGACTGAGGACCCAACCCCGTGACCCGCGCCACCCTCACCGATCTGCTCCAACCCGACTGGGTGGCCCAGGGCACCCTGGCGGAGCTGCCCCTCGAGCAGCTGCTGGAGCGGGGCATCCGCGCCCTGGTGCTCGACGTGGACCGCACCCTGCTGCCCCACCGCGGCTCCGAACTGCCCCCGGCCATGGAGCGGTGGCTGCGGCGCGCCCAGGACAGCCTTCCCCTGCACCTGTTCAGCAACAACCCCTCCCGCAGCCGCATCGGCGGCGTCGCCGCCCGGCTGGGGGTGCCCTTCACCACCAGCGCCGGCAAACCCCGCCGCGGCGCCCTGCGGCGGGTGCTGGATGGCCTCAACCTGCCCGCCGCCCAGGTGGCGCTGGTGGGCGACCGGGTGTTCACCGATGTGCTGGCGGGCAACCGCCTGGGGCTGTTCACCGTGTTGGTGAAGCCGGTGAACGCCCAGGGGGAACCCTGCCGCCACGACCGCTGGCAACGGCTGGAGGTGCAGCTGGCACGCCTCACGGGGGCACCGCTGAACTGAGATGGGAACCCGCCGGGTGATCAAGGTGGGCACCAGCCTGCTGCGGGGCACGCCGGAGCGCGGCACCGATGCGGTGATCGGCGACCTGGCCGCCAGCCTCAGCGGGCTGTGGCGCCGCCAGGAGCCGGTGGTGCTGGTGACCAGCGGCGCCGTGGGGCTGGGTTGCCATGCCCTCGGCCACGGCCAGCGCCCCAGCGAGCTGGAGGCCCTGCAGGCCGCCGCCGCCGTGGGCCAGGGCCGCTTGATGACCCTCTACGACCAGGCCTTCGCCCGCCACGGCCGCTGCGTGGCCCAGGTGCTGCTCACCCGCAGCGACCTGGGCTCCCGCAACCGCTACCAAAACGCCTGCCGCACCCTCGAGCAGCTGCTGGCCTGGGGGGTGACCCCGGTGATCAACGAAAACGACACCCTGGCCACCGAGGAATTGCGCTTCGGCGACAACGACACCCTCTCGGCCCTGGTGGCGGTGGCGGTGGGCGCCGATGAACTGGTGCTGCTCACCGACATCGACAGCCTCTACAGCGGTGACCCCCGCAGCGATGCCGAGGCCCGGCCGATCCCGGTGGTGAACAGCCTGGAGGAACTGGAGGCCCTCAGCGGCGCCGCCAAGGGCGGGGGCCGCTGGGGCACCGGCGGCATGACCACCAAACTGGCGGCCGCCCGCATCGCCACCGCCAGCGGCATCCAGGTGCGCCTGGCCGATGGCCGCGACCCGCAGGTGCTGGAGCAGCTGCTGGCGGGGGACGCGGTGGGCACCCTGTTCCGCGCCAGCGACACCCCCCTCAGCAACCGCAAGGGCTGGCTGGCCCATGCCCTGGTGCCCAAGGGCTCGATCACCGTGGATGCCGGCGCCGAACAGGCCCTGCTGCGCCAGGGGGCCTCGCTGCTGGCCGCAGGCGTGCACGCCCTTGAGGGCGAGTTTGCCCGCCACGACCCGGTGCGGGTGCTCAGCCTCGATGGCCGTGAACTGGCCCGCGGCCTCAGCGCCATGGACAGCGGCGAGCTGCAGCAGTGCAAAGGGCAGCGGGGCTTGGTGGTGCACCGCGATCAACTGGTGCTGATCCCCTAGCCAGCGGCCCTACGATCCGCCCGACGGCCCGGGGTTCCATGCGCTTCAGCGACCTGCTCAACCGCCTCAGCGAAGTGCAGGCCGGCGGCGGACTGGGCAGCGCATCCCTGGCGCACCACCTGGGCCACGACCCGGAGCTGCAATCCGCCGCCGCCCTCGACCAGGCCCAGGCCGGCCAGCTCAGCTTCCTCGAACCGGGCAATGCCCTGGCGGCGGCCCTGGCCGCCAGCCAGGCCACGGCGCTGCTGCTGCCCGCCAAAGGGGAGGAGGCATCCGCCCTGCAGAGCCAGGCCACGGCCGCGGGCATGGCCTGGATCGCCCTGGCGGATCCGCGGCTGGGCTTCGCCGAAGCCCTCGACGCCCTCTACCCCCGCCAACCCAAGCCCCCCGGCATCCACGGCTCGGCCGTGGTGGACCCCACGGCCGTGGTGGGCATGGGCAGCCACGTGGGCGCCTTCAGCGTGATCGGTGCCCAGGTGCAGATCGGCGCCGGCTGCACCATCCATCCGCACGTGGTGATCTACGACGACGTGCAGATCGGCGACGGCTGTGAACTGCACGCCGGCGCCGTGCTGCACCCCGGTGCGCGGCTGGGCCGCGGCTGCGTGGTGCACTCCAACGCCGTGGTGGGCAGCGAAGGCTTCGGCTTTGTGCCCACCGCCAGCGGTTGGCGCAAGATGCCCCAGACCGGCCTGGTGGTGCTGGAGGACGGCGTGGAGGTGGGCTGCGGCAGCACCATCGACCGCCCGTCGGTGGGCGAAACCCGCATCGGCGCCGGCACCAAGATCGACAACCTGGTGCACGTGGGCCATGGCGTGACCACCGGCAAGGGCTGTGCCCTGGCGGCCCAGGTGGGCATCGCCGGCGGTGCGCGGCTCGGCAACGGCGTGATCCTGGCGGGCCAGGTGGGGCTGGCCAACAAGGCCGTGATGGGCGACCGCTCGATCGCCTCCTCGAAATCGGGCATCCACGGGGAAGTGGCCGCCGGCGAGGTGGTGAGCGGCTACCCCGCCATCCCCAACCGCCTCTGGCTGCGCTGCTCCGCCGCCTTCAACAAGCTGCCCGAGCTCACCAAGGCGATCCGCCAGCTGGAGAAAAGCCGCGGCGACTGAGCCGGCGCCCGCCGACGCGTAGCCTCGCGCCACGACACCGCTGCCCCTGCGGCCGCCTCGCCCCGCCATGACCAGCTACCGGATCACCCTGCTCCCCGGCGATGGCATCGGGCCGGAGATCACGGCGGTGGCCCGGCAGCTGCTGGATGCGGTGAGCCGCCGCCACGGCTTCGAGCTGATCTACGACGAGCAGCCCATGGGCGGCTGCGCCATCGATGCCATCGGTGAACCGCTGCCCGCCAGCACCCTGGAGGCCTGCCGCCAAGCCGACGCGGTGCTGCTGGCGGCCATCGGCTCCCCCCAATACGACAGCCTGCCGCGGGAGAAGCGGCCGGAAACCGGCCTGCTGGGGCTGCGGGCCGGCCTCGGGCTGTTCGCCAACCTGCGGCCCGTGAAGATCATTCCGGCCCTGATCGACGCCTCCACCCTCAAGCGCGAGGTGATCGAAGGGGTGGATCTGCTGGTGGTGCGGGAACTCACCGGCGGCGTGTACTTCGGC
Source organism: Cyanobacteriota bacterium (assembly GCA_041157425.1). Classification (GTDB taxonomy): domain Bacteria; phylum Cyanobacteriota; class Cyanobacteriia; order PCC-6307; family Cyanobiaceae; genus Vulcanococcus. The sequence goes on from JBEBCX010000072.1 coordinate 4,339, forward strand.
ACCCCCAAGGGGCGGGTGGAGGCCGAGGGCCGCATCCGCGGCTTCAACACCATGGCCTACTTCGACGACGAGATCGATCGCATCGCCAAGGTGGGCTTCGACCTGGCGCAGCAGCGCAGCGGCCGCCTCTGCAGTGTGGACAAGGCCAACGTGCTCGATGTGAGCCAGCTCTGGCGCGACCGGGTGGAGGCCCTGCACGCCGCCAGCTATCCCACCGTGGAGTTGAGCCACATGTATGTGGACAACGCCGCCATGCAGCTGGTGCGCAACCCCCGCCAGTTCGACGTGTTGCTCACCAGCAACCTGTTCGGCGACATCCTCAGCGATGAGGCCGCCATGCTCAGCGGCTCCATCGGCATGCTGCCCTCGGCCTCGCTGGGGTCGGACGGGCCGGGCCTGTTTGAGCCCATCCACGGCTCCGCCCCCGACATCGCCGGGCAGGACAAAGCCAACCCGATGGCCATGGTGCTCAGCGCCGCCATGCTGCTGCGGGTGGGCCTGAACCAGGACGCCGCCGCCGCCGACCTGGAGCAGGCGGTGGATCGGGTGCTGGCCCAGGGCCTGCGCACCGGGGATCTGATGGCCGAGGGTTGCACCCTGGTGGGCTGCCGCGCCATGGGGGATCACCTGCTGGCGGCCCTGGAGGGCTGAGCCGGGGCCGGCGACCTGCCAAACTCGCCGCAGTTCTGCGGATCCTGCGCATGTCGAAGCGTCACCCGGTTGTGGCTGTCACCGGTTCTTCCGGCGCAGGAACGAGCACCGTCAAGCGCGCCTTTGAGCACATCTTCAAGCGCGAAGGCATCACCCCGGCCGTGGTGGAGGGCGACAGCTACCACCGCTACGAGCGCGGCCCGATGAAGGAGGCCATGGCCTCGGCCCTGGCCAAGGGCGAGAACTTCTCCCACTTCGGCCCCGAGGCCAACCTGTTCGACAAGCTCGAGGAGCTGTTCCGCACCTACAGCCAAACCGGCAGCGGCCAGAAGCGCTACTACCTGCACTCCGTGGAGGAGGCCGCTGAGCACAACGCCCGTCTCGGCACCAACCTCGAGCCCGGCCAGTTCACCCCCTGGGAAACCATCCCCTCCGGCACCGACCTGCTCTTCTATGAAGGCCTGCACGGCGGTGTGAAGGGCGACGGCTACGACGTGGCCGGCCTGGCCGACCTGCTGGTGGGCGTGGTGCCGATCGTGAACCTGGAGTGGATCCAGAAGATCGCCCGCGACAACCATGAGCGCGGCTACTCGGCCGAGGCCACCGTGGACACGATCCTGCGCCGCATGCCGGATTACATCAACCACATCTGCCCGCAGTTCAGCCAGACGGACATCAACTTCCAGCGGGTGCCCACCGTGGACACCTCCAACCCGTTCATGATCCGGAACATCCCCACCCCGGATGAGTCGTTCGTGATCATCCACTTCCGCAAGGGGGCCCGCGAGAAGTGGGGGATCGACTTCACCTACCTGCTCGACATGATCCACGATTCGTTCATGTCCAGCCCCACCTCGATCGTGGTGAACGGCGGCAAGATGGGCTTCGCCATGGAACTGATCCTCACCCCGATCATTCACCGCATGATCGAGGAGAAGAAACTGGCCTGATGTCCCGCGGCGCCTAACCTGAGGCGCAACGGAGCCACCGGCCGGGCCCATTCCGTTCGCAGCACCCCCGCCACCGAGCCCCCTGCGCGGGCCCTCCTTCGTGATCAACGGAGCGGGCTCAGCGCCGGTGTCGGCGGCGGGGATGCAACCCCGCTGGGATCGGATCAACAGCGCTGAGGCCATCGGCCGGGCCCGGCGCATCTACTACGCCTTCCTGGAGCGCTGCACCGGGGCCGCTGAGCCCCTGGGCATCGTGATGGCCGGAGAGGCTGAAGCCGGCACCAAGGCCGGCCGGGTGGTGTTCGACCTGCCGGTGCTGCTGCCCAGCGAGCAGTTCATCCCGCTGGAGCTGGTGCGCGGCCGGGCCGGCCGCAACCGCCCCAGCCGTCCCGCCATGCGCAACTAGCCCTGGGCCGATGCCGCTTAGCCCCCTCCCGCTGCTCTGGATTGCGCTGCTCGGGGCCTGCGTGGGCAGTTTCCTCAACGTGGTGGCCTGGCGGCTGCCGCGGCAGGAATCGGTGGTGCGGCCCCGCAGCCATTGCCCCCACTGCGGCACCACCCTGCGCTGGTTCGACAACCTGCCCCTGCTGAGCTGGCTGCTGCTGCGGGCCCGCTGCCGCCACTGCGGGGCCGCGATCCCCGTGCGCTACCCGGCGGTGGAGCTACTGGTGGCGGGGCTGTTCGTGGCGGCGGCCCTGGCGAGCCCAACGGCCCTGGCCAGCGCCGGCGGCGACGCCCGGCCCCTGCTCACGGCGCTGGCGGGCTGGGTGCTGGTGACCCTGCTGGTGCCGCTGATGCTGATCGACCTCGACCACCTCTGGCTGCCGGAACCCCTGTGCCGCTGGGGGGTGGTGCTGGGCTTGGCGGTCACCGCCGGGGCGGCTGCCCTGCAGGGGGATGGCCCCGCCCGCAGCCTGCTGTTCTGGCATCTGCTG
>JBEBCX010000073.1:0-6846 GCA_041157425.1 Cyanobacteriota bacterium
TTCGCCCCCACCGACGCCGCGGAGGCCGGGGATGGCGATGAATGGCACACCAGCGAGCGGGGGGAGTTGGTGGTGGCCTTCCTGGAGCCCGGCGATGCCGGCAGCATCGGTGGACTGAGCGTGGGCCCCAAGGGGGAGCCACCGCGGCGGTTGCTGTTCAGCGCCGATGGGGTGTTGCAGGCGGGCGATCAGCACGGCCGTTGGCTGCTGTGGCCCGACGGCAGCCTCGAGCTGGTGTTGGCCCAGGGGGCCGATGAGCTGCGGGAGCGCATCTGGTTCAACAAGCCCAACCTGCGCCTGCGCAGCACGGTGGAGCAGCGGGCCGACGGCAGCCTGGGGCGGGCCAGCTTCAGCTCCGAAATTCGCCGCGTCAGCCGCCCGAGCGCCTGAGCCATGCAGGCCCCCACCCTGCGCCTGGATGTGGTGAGCCTGGCCCCGGAGGCCCTCACGCCACTGCTGGAGCTGGGGGTGATCGGCCGGGCCTTCAAGGCGGGCATCGCCGAATTGCACCTGCACAACCCGCGCGATTACGCCACCGACCGCTACCGCAAGGTCGACGATGAGCCCTACGGCGGGGGGGCCGGCATGGTGCTCAAACCGGAGCCGGTGTTCGCCGCCGTGGAGGCCATCCCGGTGCTGCCGCGGCGGCGGGTGCTGCTGATGAGCCCCCAGGGCCAACCGCTCGGCCAGGCCGACCTGCGCCGTTGGGCCCAGGACAACGACCAGTTGGTGTTCCTGTGCGGCCACTATGAGGGCTTCGACGAGCGGATCCGCACCCTGGCCGATGAGGAGGTGTCGATCGGCGATTTCGTGCTCACCGGCGGCGAACTGCCGGCGGCGGTGATCATCAATGGGGTGGTGCGGCTGCGGCCCGGCACCGTGGGCACGGAAGCCTGCCTGGAGGAGGAGAGCCACAGCAGCCTGCTGCTGGAGCACCCCCACTACACCCGCCCGGCGGAGTTCCGCGGCATGGCGGTGCCGGAGGTGCTGCGCAGCGGCGACCATGGCGCCATCGCCCGCTGGCGGCTTCAGCAACAGCAGCAGCGCACCCAGGCCCGCCGCCCCGATCTCTACGCCCGCTGGCAGGCCGCCCAGCCACCCGGCTCCTAGGGTCTGAGGCCGGCAGCGTTCCCCGCCCCATGCAGCTCCGCATCGGCAACGGCTACGACATCCACCGGCTGGTGCCGGGGCGGCCGCTGATCCTTGGGGGCCAACGGCTGGAGCACCCCCAGGGGCTGGGGCTCGATGGCCACAGCGATGCCGACGTGCTGGTGCACGCGATCATGGACGCGCTGCTGGGGGCGCTGTCGCTGGGCGACATCGGCAAATACTTCCCCCCCGATGATCCGCAGTGGAAGGGGGCCGACAGCCTGGTGCTCCTCGAGCAGGTGGTGGCCCTGGTGGCGGAGCGCGGCTGGGGCGTGGTGAATGTGGATGCGGTGGTGGTGGCCGAGCGGCCCAAGCTCAAACCGCACATCGAGGCCATGCGCAGCGCCATCGCCAGCCGCATGGGCCTGCAGCCCGAGCAGGTGGGGGTGAAGGCCACCACCAACGAGCAGCTGGGGCCGGAGGGCCGTGAGGAGGGCATCTCCTGCCAGGCGGTGGCCCTGCTGCAGCGGCCATGACAACCCAGCTGCTGGCGCTGCTCCGTAGGGTGTTGGCCCTGTTGTTGATCGTGGGCATGCTCGCCGGCCATGGGGATGTGGCCATCGCCGCGGTGGAGCAGCCCAACGGTGAATACGACGTGGCCGTGGTGGAACACCTGCGGGTGAAGGTGCCGGCCGCCGGCCGCCAAGCCTGGCTGGAGGCGGAGCGGGGCAGCTGGGAACCCTGGCTGGCCCAGCAACCGGGCTTCCTGGGGCGCGAGCTGCTCTGGGATGGCGAACGGGAGGAGGGAACCCTGCTGATCCGCTGGGCCAGCCGTGCCCAGTGGAAACAGATCCCGGAGGCGGAGATCGAGGCGGTGCAGGAGCGCTTTGAGCAGCTGGCGCGCCGGGCCACCGGCGAAAACCAGGGCAACCCCTTCCCGCTGCTGTTTGAAGGCGAGCTGCAACCGGCGGCATGAGCGAACAGGCCCGGCTCGACCTGCAACGCCGCCAACGGCTAGGGATGGTGGAGGCCGTCTGGGGGGAGCACAAAACCGCCGCCCAGATCGCACCGATCCTGGTGCGGCTCCAGGCCAACGGCGAACCGGCCCTGGCCACCCGCGTTGATGCCACCAAGGCGGCCGCGGTGGCGGAGCTGCTGGCGGCCGAGCCCACCACGGCGCACCTGGGCACGGCGTTGCGCCATCACCCCGATGCCCGCGGCCTCAGCCTGGGCGATCCCCTACCGCCGCGGCCCGAGTTGGGCCGCGTGGTGGTGCTCAGCGGCGGCACCAGCGACCTGCCCGTGGCGGCCGAGGCCCAGCTGGCGCTCCACTGGCACGGCATCGCCAGCGAGCTGCTGCTCGATGTGGGGGTGGCCGGGCTGCACCGGCTGCTCCAACAGCTGGAGCGTCTGCAGGAGGCCCGGGTGCTGATCGCCTGCGCCGGCATGGAGGGGGCCCTGCCCACGGTGCTGGCGGGGCTGGTGCCGCAACCGGTGATCGGGGTGCCGGTGAGTGTGGGGTATGGCGTCAGCGCCGGCGGCCAAGCGGCGCTGCACGGCATGCTCGCCAGCTGCGCCCCGGGGCTCACCGTGGTGAACATCGACAACGGCTACGGCGCGGCCATGGCCGCGCTGCGCATCCTCCACACGGGCCCGTCGTAGGCCGGGGGCCCTAGCAGTGGGGCCGCAGCGGGGCCGTGGCCGGCCGATCCAACTCCAGCACCGCCTGCACCCACAGCTGCATCGAGCGGGGCAGCCGCTGTTGTTCGTAGCGATCGAGCGCCTCCATCAGCACGGGGGTGTTGACCCACTGGGGAGAGCGTGGCGCCACGGCGTACAACGCAGATGGTCCGCACTTTGGGGAGGCCGGAGGGGGTTGGCAAGGGGCCTGAGCCCAAACCGCCTCAGAGCGTCAACAACGGGCCGTCAACCCTCGCCGCCGCGGCGGCCGAGCCACTCCAGCTCGCGGGCGCACTCTTCCGTTTCCACCTGGTTGAGGCGGCCCAGCAGGGCCTGCAAATCGCTGCCGGCCAGCTCGCCGTTCTCGAGCCACTGCATGGCACGGGGTTCAGGGCGAGGCAGGGAGGCGGACACGCAGACAGCAAGAGGGTCCGATCACCCTACAAATCGATCCGCCAAAGAACAGCCAACGCCGCACAGATGGAGCGAAAGAGTTTCTTTAATTGTTCAAATCTTGAGCAAATCGAAAGCGGTTGCTCAGCGGTCTAGCGATGGCTCAGAGGTGCTTGAGGTCGGGGTAGGCGGTGATCAGTTCATCGGCGCTCAACACCTCGCCGGCACCCTCCGGCTGCCAGATCACCTCGAGGGCGAGCAGCTGATCGGAGGGAACCGACCCCAGGATCCGCAGCGCTTCGCGCAACTCCTCGGAGCCCGACACCGGCTTGAGCGGAACCCGGCCACGGCTGGCCACCAGGAGCGTCACGGCGATGTAATCGCTGGTGGCATCGCTGTCGCCCACGGCGCCGGCGGCCGCTTCCCCCACCCGGCCGGCCACGTTGGTGGTGAGTTCGCTGCGCAGCTTGCTGCGCTCGGTCATCGAGAGGCGGTTGAAGGTGGATTCCGCCGCGGTGAACGGCACCTGACCCACCTCGGCATTGGCGTAGACCCACAGGTCGGGGTGCCGCAGCAGGGCCAGGGTGCTCTCCTGCAGCACCCGCTGCAAACCGGCGCTGCTGCCGGTGTCGGCCTGGCCGGCCAGCTGGCGCAGATCCCGCTGCAGATCGCGGGCGGAGGCCAGCAGGCCCACCTGCAGCTGGGCGATGGCCACGGGCCCATCCGCCTGGGGGCGGTCCAGATCGCCGCCGCGCAGGCCCGCCGGCAGGGCCTGGCCACCGCCGCCACCACCGCGCAAGGCATTCACCAGCAGGCCCACCACCGCCATCAGCACCAGGAAGCCAAACAGGCCGCCCCCGCCGAAGAAGAAGGGAAGGATGAACGGGAAGCCGAGCCCGCCACCGAAGCCACCGCCGCCGTAGCCGCGTTGCATGCCACCGCGGTATCCACCGCCGTAGCTGCCGCCATAGCTGCGGGGCATGGAGGGGGCGGAGCGGAAGCTGCCGCCGCCGATGCGGCCACCACTGGCGGCCAAGCTCGGTTGGGGCAGGGCCAGCAGCAGGCCGAGTGCGGCCGTGAGCAACGCCGGCAGCATCAGGCCGCTCAGCAGCCGACGCAGCACGGAAGGGGAAGGCTGGGAGGGCAACGCCGGGCTCCGCAGGGCCAAAGGATGGTCGGAAATCTAGGAACCACCCCCCACGATGGTGACCACCTCCAGGCCATCGGCTTCCCGTACCAGCTGCTCGGGCCAGCACTGGCGCGGCAGGATCGCGCCGTTGAACTCCACCACCACCAGCTGCGGGCGGTAGCCCAGGTGCTCGAGCAGCTGCTGCAGGCTGAGCCCCGCCGGGCAGAGCCGGGGCTCACCGTTGAGCTGGATCGTGATGCTGGCCGTGCTCATTGGGCGGGCTGCTCGCAGGTGGCCCCGGCCTGCAGGAGGTGCAGCAGATGGCGGCTGGCGGCCTCGGGGTCGGCCGCCTCGGTGATCGCCCGCACCACCGCCACCCGCTCCCCGCCGGCGGCCTGCACCGCCGCCAGGGAGGTGGCGTCGATGCCCCCGATCGCGAAGAAGGGGATCGGGCTGGCGGCGGCGGCCTGGCGCACGTAGTCGAGCCCCACCGGCTCGCGCCCCGGTTTGGTGGGGGTGGCATTCACCGGCCCCACGCCCACGTAATCGCAGCCATCGGCCACCGCCTGCTGCAACTGCGGCAGGGCATGGGTGCTGCGGCCGATCAACCGTTCGGGGCCCAGCAGCTGGCGGGCCAGGGCCGGCGGCAGATCCCCCTGGCCCAGGTGCACCCCATCGGCATCCACCGCCAGGGCGATGTCGATGCGGTCGTTGACCACAAACAGCGCCCCATGGCGGCTGCACAGCTGCCGCAGCGCCTGGGCCTGGCGCAGGCGCACCGCATCGGTGAGCGGTTGGCCATCGGGCCCCAGCCCACCCTCTTTGGCGCGGTACTGCACCAGGCGCACACCCCCGCGCAGGGCCGCCTCCACCATCCCCTCCAGCTGCGGCGATGGGCTGGTGATCAGATACAGCCGGCAGGTGGCCAACAGCTGGCGCCGTTGATCACCGCCGCGGCAGGCCCGCAGCAGCTCCACCTCCAGGTCGTAGAGGGCGTAGCGGATGGCGGCCGCCTCCGCCGCCAGCGGGGCATCGATGCCCCGGCCGAATTCCTCCAGCACCCGCAGCGCCTCCTGCACGCGGCCGCAGTTGGCGGCCACCACCTGGGCGGGCTGCTCGCGCTGGCCCTGGGCCGGATGGCCCAGACCGGCGGCGCTGTCGGTGGCGGTGTGGCGGGCCTGTTTGTAGCGGTCGGCGTGCAGCACGCCGAGCCGTTGGCGCAGATCCTTGAGCCGCGCCACCAGATCGGAGCGATCCAGGCCGAAACGGCACCAGTCCTCCACCACCCGGAGCCCTTCGCGGGCGCGATCGAGGTTGGCGTCGAGCAAGCGCAACACCGCCGGTGCGTGATCAGGGGCAGACATGGGGCGGAGGAAGGGAAGGCAAAACCGAACGGGCTGCGTAGGGTGTCGGCGATGTGACCGCGACAGGGGCCATGGCTCAGGGAGATTCCGAGAGCCCAATGACGGTGCTGATCTCAGGGATTCTGCTGCTGGGGGCGATCACCGCCTTCATCGGCTGGGGCCTGAGCAACGCCTACCCCGCCGGCTGAGCCCACCGGAGCCGCCAGCAACGCCTCCGCCTGGGCGGCATCGGCGCCGATCTGGGCCACCAGGGCATCAAGGCTGTCGAAGCGCCGCTGGTGGCGCAGCAGGGCCACGGGCTCCACGGTGAGGTCGGCCCCCTCCAGCTGCAGCTGGCGGCCCAGCAGGTGCACCTCCACCGCCGAGGGGGCGGTGGGATCCACCGTGGGCTGGGGCCCCAGGTTCATCACCCCCGCCAACCGTTCCCCCCGGTGCCACACCCAGGCGGCGTACACCCCCTCTTGGGGCAAGAACTTGCGGCCATCCACCTGCAGGTTGGCGGTGGGCCAGCCCAAATCACGGCCCAGGCCGCGGCCGCGCACCACCCGGCCACCAAAGCGGTAGGGACGCCCCAGCAGCTGCGCCGCCTGCTGCAGCTCAGCGTCCGCCAGGGCCCGACGGATGCGGCTGCTGCTGAGGCGCTCCTGGCTGTCGGCAAACATCGGCAGCACCTGCACCGCCATGCCGTGGCGGGCGCCGATGCGGCCCAGGGCCTCGGCATCGCCGCTGCGCCCCTGGCCAAAGCGGAAGTTCTCCCCCACCACCACCAGCCGCGCCTGCAGCTGGGCCACCAGCACCTGCTCCACGAAGGCCTCGGGGCTCAGGGCCGCCAGCTCGGTGGTGAAGGGCACCAGCACCAGCTGGCGAATGCCCAGCGGCTCCAGCAGGTGCAGCTTCTCGGCCGGCAGGTCGAGCCGCAGCCGGGGCTCCCCGAACAGCACCTCCCGCGGATGGGGCCAGAAACTCACCACGGTGGGCACCAGCGGGGGCTCGGCGGCCTCCACGGCGGCGGCGATCACCCGGCGGTGCCCCTCGTGCAAGCCGTCAAAACTGCCCAGGGCGATGGCCGTCGGGGTCTGGGCCTGGTCGGGGCGGTGCAGGGGAATCACTGGTCAACCGGCCCGGAAATCACCAACAGAACCGCCGCAGGCCTCGCCGCAGGCATCCTCCCATGGCAGCTTTGGGGCCCAG
>JBEBCX010000074.1:0-6785 GCA_041157425.1 Cyanobacteriota bacterium
ACCACTGGCGCTGGCCACCAGCACCCAGGGCCCTTCGCTGGCCGCCAGGTCGTCGCCATCCCCCTCGTCGTCGGTGTCGCTGGCGGCACTGCCCTCAACACGATCCGCCAATTCCACCGGCAACACATCCATGCTCACCAGCTGATCGCCGGGGCGCAGGTTCATGGCCCGCACGCCGCGGGCCGTCCGTCCCAGGGGCCGCAACTCCTCATCACTGAGGCGGAAGTGGATCGTGATGCCATTGCGCGAACCGATCAGCACGCTGTCGCCGGGCTGGGCGAGGCGCACCCAGCACAGGGCATCGCCCTCCTCCAGGGAGATGGCGATCAGGCCGTTGGAGCGGATGTTGGCAAACGCCGAGAGGCGCGTGCGCTTGATGAACCCGCCGCTGGTGAGCATCACCAGCACCGCGTCTTCGGCGAATTCGCTCACCGCCAACAGCGAGGTGATCTGCTCCTCGCGGGGGATGGGCAGCAGCTGCACGATCGGCGTGCCCTTGGCGGCGCGGCTGCACATCGGCACCCGGTAGGCCGGCACCGTGTACACCACGCCGCGGTCGGAGAACAGCAGCAGCGAGTCGTGGTCGTTGCAGCTGATGAACAGCCGCACCGCCTCCTCGCCCTGGGTGCGCGTGCCGGCCTTGCCACGGGTGCCGCGGCTGGTGGCTTCGAACTCACTCACCGGCATCCGCTTGAGGTAGCCGTTCTCCGTCAGCAGCACCACCGAGCGCTCATTGGCGATCAGGTCGATGTCCTCGAGGCCACCTTCCACATCGAGGATCTCGGTGCGGCGAGGGGAGTCGTAGCGGGAGCGGATGACACCCAGCTCCTCGGTGATCAGGCCAAACACCCGCTCCTTGCGGGCCAGGATGTCGTTGTAGTCGGTGATCTTGGCGAGCAGGTCCTCGTGCTCAAGCCGGATCTTGTCCGCCTCCAGGGCCGTCAGGCGGCGCAACTGCATCTGCAGGATCGCGTCGGCCTGGATGTCCGTGAGGCCGAACTGATCCATCAGCTCGGTGCGGGCCGTGGCGGTGTCGGCCGCCGAGCGGATCAGGGCAATGATCGCGTCGAGGTTGTCGAGCGCAATCAGCAGGCCTAAGAGGATGTGGTCGCGCTCCTCGGCCTTGCGCAGCAGATAACGGGTGCGGCGCTCGATCGTCTCGACCCGGAAGTCGAGGAACACCTGCAACATCTTGCGCAGGGTGAGCAGCACCGGCTCCCCCTTCACCAGCGCCAGCATGTAGGCGCTGAAGTTGCTTTGCAGCGGGGTGAGCTTGAACAGGTTGTTGAGCACCACCTGCGGGTAGGCATCGCGCCGCAGCTCGATCACGATGCGCATGCCATCGCGGTCGCTCTCATCGCGGATGTCGCTGATGCCTTCGAGCTTCTTGTCGTTGACCAGCTCCGCAATGCGCTCGATCAGCCCAGCCTTGTTGGTCTGATACGGCAACTCGGTGATGATCACCGCATCACGGTCGGGGCGGCCCTTCGCCTCAATCGTTTCAATCGAGGCCACGCCGCGCATGGTCACCGAGCCGCGGCCGGTGCTGTACATCTCACGGATGCCGCGGCGGCCCAGGATCTGACCACCGGTGGGGAAATCGGGCCCGGGAATGATCGCCATCAGCTCGCGATCGTCGAGCTCGGGGTTGGCGATCAGCGCCAGCAGACCATCGATCAGCTCGGTGAGGTTGTGGGGAGGAATGTTGGTGGCCATCCCCACGGCGATGCCGGTGGAGCCGTTGAGCAGCAGCTGCGGCACCCGGGCGGGCATCACCGTGGGCTCCTGCTGGGAGCCGTCGAAGTTGTCGATGAAATCGACGGTCTCTGCCTCGATGTCCTCCAGCAGGCTGTCGGTGGTCAGGGCCTGCAGCCGCGATTCGGTGTATCGCATGGCGGCCGGCGGGTCGTTGTCCACCGAACCGAAGTTGCCGTGCCCGTCGATCAGGGGCATGCGCATGGAAAAGTCCTGCGCCATGCGCACCAGGGCGTCGTACACCGCGGTGTCGCCATGGGGGTGGTACTTACCCAGCACCTCACCCACCACACGGGCGCATTTGCGGTAGGGCCGATCGCTGGTGAGGCCCAATTCGTACATCGCATACAGGATGCGGCGATGCACGGGTTTGAGGCCATCGCGGGCATCGGGCAGGGCCCGGCCCACGATCACGCTCATCGCGTACTCCAGGTAGGAGCGCGACATCTCGTTGCGTAGATCGGCCTGAATGATCCGGCCGTCGGATCCCGATGGCCCCTCCGGCCCGCCCCCGGAAGTCATCTCACCGGGTTCGGTTGGATCCGCCATTCGCAACAGCTTTGGTTAGAACACATTTTATCGGTCATCGCGTCGGTGTCTGCCTTGAGCGGAAGCGTCCCCAGCCGGAGCGAGGCGGAGCTGCAAGAGCTGCAACGGCAGGGGCGGTTGCAGGTGGCCACGGCGGAGGCCTTCCGTGCCCTGGTGGCACAGAAGGGGCTGGAGCAGGCCTATGCGGCCACCCATGTGGTGGTGGCCAGCGCGGCGGAATTCACCAACCAGGCCAGCTTGCTGCTGCAGCTGGGGCCCACGGACCCCCCGATGCGCATCCGCCACTTCCGGCTGGGGCCGGCGGAGGGCCAGGGGGGCCATGGCAACACCGACCTGTTGCTCCCCTTGGGCCAGGGGGGTGCCCTGGCGCTGGAGGCCCTGCTGCGGGGTGACGCGGTGCCCTTCAGCGCCAGCGGCAGCGGCGGCGAACAACAGCCCCGTCTGGAGCTGGAAACGCAGCTCACCCTCGAGCAGATCGGCGCCGGGCGCCTGCTGCTGCACCGCGGCGTGGTGGAAAACGGGGTGGTGGCCGTGAGCAGCCGCGACGGGCTCACCCCGACGCCCTGGGGGCCGGTGCTGGGGCCGCTGGTGAGCGCGCTGTACAGCTGCGCCGGCGCCGGCAGCATCGGCCTCACCATGCCGGCTTTGGCGGCGCTTGGGCCCGGCTCACCACTGCTGGTGGCCGGCGGGCTGGGCTGGGTGAGTGGCGCCGGCAGTGGCCACAACCCCGCGGTGAAACGGAGCCCGGATGGCCAGGCCCTCAGCCCGGGGGCCTGCGCGGCCGTGGAGGTGAACCTGCACGACCTCAACCCCCGCTGGCTGCGGGCCACCCGCCTCGGGGGGGAGGAAACCGGGCTACTGGTGGCGCTGGCCGCTCCGGTGCCCCTGCTGAATGCCGCAGTGGCGCAGCGGGCGGCCACCGGCAACAGCGAACTGGAGGTGCCGGTGCTCGATTACGGCATTCCGCGCCGGGTGCGGCCCAGCTTCGGCCGGGTGCCCTACAGCACCCTCCACAGCGGCGAGCTGCGGGTGGAGGACAAGCGGCTGAGCTGCGCCCCAGCCCACAGCCCGCGGCTGGCGGCGGAGATCGCCGAGGCCCTGGTGGGCGACCTGCAGAGCGGCCGCTTTCCCCTGCGTTCTCCCCTGGCGCCGTTGCCCAAACGGGCTGCGCTGCAGCCCCTCGACTAACGGCAGCACCGAAAAACAGCCGTAAGCTCCCTGCGCATTGCGCCCACCCTCGGAGCCATGGCTGACGCTGACACCCCCACCCCGAACGGGGAGCAGCTGCAGAGCACTGATCCGTCCATTGAAGAGTCGACCGCTGAAGCGCCGATCACTGCAGAGCCGTCTGCTGCTGAGCTGTCTGCTGCAGAGCCGACCGCTGCAGAGCAGCCGGCCGACGAACCGCAGGTGGCCAGCACCGTGACGGTGCCCGCCACACCCGCCGCACCGCCGGCGGTGGCCTCCGCGGCCGCCGGCACCACCCCCTCCAGCGACGAGGGCGGCGAATGGGATCTGCTGGTGAGCAAGGTGCAGAGCTGGCTGGCCAGCGGCCAGTTGCAACAGCAGTGGCAGGCCGCCCGCACCCCCATCAGCCTGCTGGCGGGCCTGATCGCCCTGCTGCTGGTGCTGCGGATCTACGGCGCCCTGCTGGCCGTGCTGGACAGCATCCCCTTGCTGCCAGGCCTGATGGAGCTGGCGGGCCTGATCGCGGTGGTGCAGTTCACCCTCACCAAGATGGTGCGCAGCAGCGATCGCCGCCAGGTGATCGATGGGGTGCGCCAGCGCTGGCAGAGCTTCCGCGGCCGCAGCTGAGGCGCAACAACGCCAGGGGCGCAACGGGTCGGTTGATAGCTTGGCCCGATTGCATCACGGTCTCTGGTGGACATTCAGCTCGGTCGATCCCGCACCGTTCGTCGCGCCTACGGCATCGACGAGATCGCCCTCGTGCCAGGGGGCCGCACGGTGGATCCGGCGGTGACCGACAGCAGCTGGACCCTGGGGGGCGTGAGCCGCGAGATCCCGATCATCGCCAGCGCCATGGATGGCGTGGTGGACGTGGGCATGTGCGTGGAGCTCACCAAACAGGGGGCCCTGGGGGTGCTCAACCTCGAGGGCGTGCAGTGCCGCTACGACGACCCCAACCCGGCCCTGGACCGCATCGCCGCGGTGGGCAAAGAGGAGTTCGTGCCGCTGATGCAGGAGCTCTACAGCCAGCCGGTGCGTGAGGACCTGATCCGCCAGCGCATCGCCGAGATCAAGCAGCGGGGCGGCATCGCCGCCGTGAGCGCCACCCCGGTGGCCGCGCTCAAGTTCGGCAAGGCCATCGCGGAAGCCGGGGCCGACCTCTTCTTCGTGCAGGCCACGGTGGTCAGCACCGAGCACATCGGTCCGGAGGGGCAGGAAAGTCTGGATCTCGAGACCCTGTGCCGCACCTTCGGCGTGCCGGTGGTGATCGGCAACTGCGTGACCTACGACGTGGCCCTGAAGCTGATGCGGGCCGGCGCCGCCGGCGTGATGGTGGGCATCGGCCCCGGGGCCGCCTGCACCAGCCGCGGCGTGCTGGGCATCGGCATCCCCCAGGCCACTTCGGTGGCCGACTGCGCCGCCGCGCGGGCCGACTACCTGGCGGAGAGCGGCCGCTACGTGCCGATCATTGCCGACGGCGGCATCGTGACCGGCGGCGACATCTGCAAGTGCCTGGCCTGCGGCGCCGACGCCGTGATGATCGGCTCACCGATCGCCCGTGCAGCCGAAGCCCCCGGCCGTGGCTTCCACTGGGGGATGGCCACCCCCAGTCCGGTGCTGCCCCGCGGCACCCGCATCAAGGTGGGCACCACCGGCAGCCTCGAAAAGATCCTGCGCGGTCCCGCCTCCCTCGACGATGGCACCCAGAACCTGCTGGGTTGCATCCGCACCTCAATGGGCACCCTCGGTGCCCGCACCCTCAAGGAGATGCAGCAGGTGGAGGTGGTGGTGGCCCCGTCGCTGCTGACCGAAGGCAAGGTGTACCAGAAAGCTCAGCAACTCGGCATGGGCAAGTGAAGTGTGGCGTTAGCCTCCGGATGTGCGGGCTTCGGCCCTCACACTCCTCACACCCCCCGGCCCGGCGCGTCCGGGCTTTCTGTCTTGAGCGGCCCTGATCGACCCGGATCAACCGCAGCGGCCCTGGCCCGTGGAGATCGTTCTGGGCCGACGGCGTCTCTCGTTCTGGCGGCCATGGGCCCGAACCCGCTTGCTGCCCCAGTGGCGCACCTGCCATGGCACCCAGCGGCCCTGGCCCAAGCTCCGGGATTGAGGCCAGCGGCCAGCAGCGAGGGCGCAACAGCCGGTCCAACCCTGGACGCCGCAACCCAGCGTTAACGAGTTGCATAGGGGCTTGAACCAGGCCGGAAAGCCGTTGCTAGATTGGCGAGAATCCTGATCCCTTCTCGGATGTCCAGCGCCGCTGCCGTCACCGACGCATCCTTCGAGCAAGACGTGCTCAAGAGTGATGTGCCCGTGCTGGTCGACTTCTGGGCTCCCTGGTGCGGCCCCTGCCGCATGGTTGCCCCCATCGTCGACGAGATCGCCAAGGAATTTGAAGGCCAGATCAAGGTGTTCAAACTGAACACCGACGAGAACCCCAACGTTGCCAGCCAATACGGCATTCGCAGCATCCCGACCCTGATGGTGTTCAAGGGAGGCGAAAAGGTGGATACGGTGGTTGGCGCTGTTCCCAAGACAACCCTCTCCGGCACGGTGAGCAAGCACCTCTGACGCTTTGATCGGCCATCCCAGGTCGAACCTGGGATGGCCCCTTTCATCACTTCCCTCTCATTACGATCCACAGATCGGCGCCGATGGAGCAGAGCCCGCTTCAGGCCTTGGAACGCCAGCTCCAGGATCACCCCCAGCGGCGCTCGATCGAACGCAGCATCGTCACCCTGCTGGAAATCGCCCGCACCAGCAGAGACATCGATGAATGGCGGCTGATCAGCGGTGCCTTGGCCGATATTCGCGATGGCTTCCGCGTCTTTGCGCCACATCGGCAGACCCGCAAGGTCACCGTGTTCGGCTCGGCCCGCACCAACCCCGAGGAGCCCAGTTACCAGCTGGCCCGAGATCTGGCCGTTGAAGCCGTACGCCGGGGTTTTGAGGTGATGACCGGTGCCGGTGGCGGCATCATGGAAGCCGCCAACAGCGGAGCCGGTTGCGAGAAAAGTATCGGTCTCAATGTTGAACTACCGTTTGAGCAACATGCCAATCGCTATGTGAGTGGCTGCGAGGGGCGTCTGCTCCACTTCCGCTACTTCTTCACCCGTAAGCTGTTCTTCCTGCGCGAAAGCGACGCTCTGGTGGTTCTGCCTGGCGGTTTCGGCACGTTCGATGAGCTGTTCGAATCGCTCACACTGATCCAGACGGGTCGGACGCCACCGATTCCGCTGGTGATGCTGGCCCCCCCTGGCGATGACTTCTGGCCCTCCTGGCTGGGGGATATC